>NZ_CP015091.1 GCF_001975705.1 Salipiger abyssi | reverse complement strand
GCCCGGGTGATCGAGCTGTCGGGCGGCAACCAGCAGAAGGTGGTGATCGCGCGGGCGCTGGTGCAGAAACCCAAGGTGGTGATCTTTGACGAGCCGACGCGGGGGGTGGATGTGGGCGCCATCGCCGAGATCCATCATCTCATCAACGAGCTGGCCGATCAGGGCATCGCCGTGGTGGTGATCTCATCCTACCTGCCGGAGATCCTCAATATCTCCGACCGCATCCTGGTGTCGCGCGCCGGTCGCGTGGTCGAGGAATTCACCCCCGAGGAAGCCACCGAGGAACGCATCATGTTCGCCGCCGTCCACTAAGCGGGCCTCTCCACCTCTCGGCCCGTGGCGCCCGGTGTCTGAAACGGCATCGGGCGCCTTTATGTTTACGGGAGTATGCGAGGGTGCCGGGTGGTGTGCGCCTCGCCGCGGCCGCCGCGATCACTCCGCCCGGAGAGATGCCTCCTCGGCGGATGGGTGCAGACCGATTGTGCCGCAGCGAAATGAACTCTCCGCACGAATGACGGAACCAGAAGAATGGCCCCCGGGGAGTGCTCCCGGGGGCCATTCTTTCATCGGCGAGGGGCCCGGCTCAGATGAGCGAGGGCAGGTAGGTGGCGAGGCCCGGGAAGACCGCGAGGATCGCGATGCCCAGGATGAACAGCATCACAAAGGGCCAGGCCGCGGCGTAGACATCGTTCAGCGTGCCCTTGCTCCAGGTGCTCTTGAGCGCGAAGAGCACGTAGCCGAAGGGTGGGGTGAGCCCGCCGATCGTGATGTTCACCAGGAACAGCAGCCAGAACCAGATCGGATCGAACCCGTTCGCGGCCACGATGGGCAGGTAGATCGGGATCATGATCAGCATCAGCGCGATCTGGTCGACGAACATGCACAGGAAGAACGGCAGGATCATCATCAGCGCCAGCAGCAGCCAGACCGGCATCTCGGTGTTGACCACCCATTCCGTCAGCGCCGAGGCGCCGCCCGAAAAGGCGAGGAGCTGGCTGAACAGCTTGGAGCTGGCCATGATGATCAGGATCATCGCCGAGACCTTCATCGCCGCGCCCAGCGACTGAAAGACCATGCGGACGCTGAGGCTGCGGTAGATCGCGGCGGTGGCCAGCGATCCGATCACCCCCATCGCGGCGGATTCCGTCGGCGTCGCGATTCCTGCGAGGATCAGCCCCATCACCATGGCGATGATGATGGTGAAGGGGATGAGGCTCAGCCCGGCGCGCAGCGCGTCCATGGCGCTCACGTCCTGCACCACGTCACTGTTCTTTGGCGCCAGATCGGGGTTTCGCCAGATCCGGAAGAAGATATAGCCGAGGAACAGCGCGGCGAACATCAGCCCCGGCACGATGCCCGCGACCAGCAGCCCGGCAATGGACACACCGGCCAGCGTGCCGATGATGATGACCAGCACGCTTGGCGGGATGAGCGGCGCGAGGCTGGCGCCGGCCAGAATGGTGCCGGCGGAGAGTCGCGGGTCGTAACCGCGCTCGATCATCCCCGGCAGCAGCGAGCGGCCCAGCATCGCGGCCACGCCCATGGCGGCCCCCGAAAGCGTGCTGAACACCGTCGCCAGCACGATGGCCAGCACGTATTGACGCCCCCGGACGCGGCCCACCAGCGTGTCGATGGCGCGGAACAGCACCTCGACGGCGCTGCTTCGGAACAGGATCTCGCCCATCAGGATAAAGAGCGGGATGGTCACCAGCGCCTGGCTCGTCGTGGTTTCGAACAGGCTGTTGGTGAACATGCTGTAGCCGGCAGGGCCGATGAACAGCCCCACCGCGATCAGGTTGATCAGCAGGAAGGCGATAAAGACCGGCATGCCCGTCGCCATGAGCAGGAGCAGCAGGCTGACGCCGATGAAAATGGCGGGAATTCCTTCAGGCATTGCCGGCCTCTTCCGTTGTCGTGTCGGGCTGGATGCCGAAGGCCAGCCGCAGGAAATAGAAGGGGCTGTTGACGAAGCCGAACAGGATCAGCGCGGTGAACCACCATTTCGGCGCGGGCACGGCGCTCAGCGTCATGGTGCCCCGCTGGAACAGGATCCGGACCTCGCCGGCGATGATCCAGCCGGCCCAGAGACAGACGACCGTCGCGACGAGAAAGCCCGCGCTGACGACGCGGCGCGACCATTTCGCCGGCAGCAGGTCGGGCAGCAGGGTGATCGAGACATGGCCGCCCTCGCGTGTCAGCCAGGGCGCCGCCAGGAACACCGAGCTCAGCAGCAGGAACGAGACCAGATCGCTGGCCCATCGCGTGGGGGCGTTGAAGAAATACCGCATCACGACCTCATAGGCGAAGCTCGCCACGATGACCGCGAGCGCGCCCGAGCCGAGCATGAAGGCGGCTTTCGACAGCGCGTCATGCAGTTTCAGCAGGTAAAAGCCCGATTTTTGTAGAGACGTCCCCATCCACTCCTCCGGTTCGCGGGGTCAAAAACGAGGCGCCCGGTCCGGGCGCCTCGATCTGTTTCACTGGCCGCGGGGGTCAGTAGCTGAGATGCGCGTCGCTCGCGAGGCCGCGCATTTTCGCGATTTGATCGGGGCTGGTGGTCGCGGCGAGATCCATCTGGCCGACGAACCAGCCCTGCTGCAATGCGCTGGCCTGCTCGTCGGTCAGCTCGGTCACCTGCATGCCGTTCTCCTCCAGCGTCGCGACCTCTTCGCCGACGATCTCGCGGAAGAGGTCGGAGGCCATGGGCTCGAATTCCTGCGTCGCCGCCTCGATCTGCTCGCGGGTGGCGTCGTCGAGCCCGTTCCAGGTGTCGAGATTGACCAGCAGCAAATAGGCGGTCTGGCCGAAGGAGGGGCGCATCAGATAGTCCGCCACCTCGTACCAGCGGAACGATACCGTGCCGAGGATCGGCCAGGCCGCCCCGTCGATGGTGCCGCGCTCCAGCGCCGGGTAGATCTCGGAGCCCGAGAGCACCACCGGTGCCGCGCCGAGCTTGTTGAGTGCGGCGTGATAGCTGGGGGTGCCGCGGATCTTGCGCCCGGTCAGCGCGTCGCCGGTGAGCGGCTCCTTCAGCACCACCTGATAGCCGCCCGGATCGACCAGAACGCCCAGCACTTTCATGCCCAGCTTTTGATATTCCTCATCGACATAGGCCATGATGCCGGCCTTTTCCCAGTCGTCCAGGCCGCCCTTGAGCGTGTCGAGCGCCATGCCCATGCTGAGCGTCGTGTAATGATAGGATCCGCTGGTAAATAGCACATCGAACAGCCCCCGGGATACCGGCTCGAACTGCTCGAAAGGCGGGATGGTTTCGGGGCCCGAAATCGGCATGTTCAGGCCTTTGATGTTTTCTTCGAGATAGTCGGTATAGGCGTTGAGCACCTTGCCAACCGACGGGAAACTCTGGTCCCAGCTCGCCAGCACGCGCATGGTCTCTGCCTGGGCCTGACCCGCGACAAATGTCAGCGCCAGAGCTCCGGCCGCGACCGTGTTCAAAATCGTTTTCACTTTTTTCTCCTCCCTTGGGTCGTCACCGAACATTATGGCCGTTCGGAGCCTGCCTTAGATATCAAAGATTATATAGTTTAGATATCAAGGAAACTCATCTTTTTGCGCAGCGCTCCCGACCGTTCGTTCGCTCCCAAAGGGTTTCCTTCGCCCCCTTTCAAGTCAACTCGAAGCCTGTGTCACCGGGTTTTTGCACATATGTGTAATCTTTTGCGTCGCTTTTCGCGAGCTTTCCGTGCCAATTGCGCAAGCCCGATTTCGTCTGCCTTCCGCAGCAGCCGAAAGGCGGGGCGATTGATGAGCGGGCGCTGTCACTCGACGGTCGGCGCCGCCTCCGCCGGCATCTGTTCGGCGAGCTTTTCCTCCAGTGTCGCGGTGATCGAACGGAGCATCTGGTAGATATGCGCGCGTTTTGTTTCGAGCCGTTCGGCAAGCCCGTGAACGCCCATGGCCAGCCCGCGATGCCCGGGCGGGGTGGGGATGATCGTCGAGATCATCGCCGCGCCCCAATGCGCCGTTGGGCGCAGCAGCTCGCGCGCATGTACAAAGGAAATCTCCTTCTCGCGGTGCTCGACCAGCTTCTTGAGGAAATCGGTCTCGCTGAACTCCTCGCGCCGCAGCTCGCCCGCCTCGATGGTGCGGCGATAGATCGACAGCGCCTCCGACAAGTCGCACCGCGCGAGAAATAGCCATCCGGTGCCGTTTTGCACCAGCAACCGGCGGGTTCCACGCCGGATATTGATCCCCTCCCAGCCATGCAGCGTGTCGATATATTCGAGATAGATATCGTTCGGCGTGGCCAGGACGATGGATTCATTGGCGGTTTCGCGCAGCCGGTACATCGCCTCGAGAACCGCCGTCTGCTCGTAATCGTCGAAGTTCAGCCAGGAGCCCAGATGCGCGATACGGGCCGCCGGCATGTAGCGGCGCGTGCGGTCATCGAATGTCATATAGCCCTGATCGACCATGCATTTGAGCAGAGCGCTCACGCTGGAGACCGGATGCTCCAGGCTGTTCGCGACCTCGCTCAGCCGCGCAGGCTCGCGCGTGCGGGCGAAATGTTCGAGAATCTGGAACACCCGCTCGGCGGATTTCACAGATTTTTTGGTCATCACCGGATCCTCCCCCCAGCGAGCCTCCAGCCTAAGCGGCGGGGCCGCCGGTGCAAAGGAAAGTTGTCACATTACACATATGTGTAAAAATTCCAAACCCGGATCGCAGACCGTTGACGGCGCAGAGCAGGGCCTGCCTGCCGGCGCCACAGGGCCGTGGCAAAGGCCGTCGCCGCGCCTGCGGCAGTGACGGGTCAGACGCTGCCCGGGGACGCGAACGCAGGGCATCGACCATGGGGTCGAGCGGCCGATGGTCGGGGCCTGGTCCGATATGAACGTCAGGCCCGGGCCGTGTGACTGAGGCAATACCATGTCCGGTCGCCCCGGTGCATATTCCTGCAAACGGGATTTCAATTCGTTCCCGTATCCGGATTTCGAAAATAACGGGTACGTTATTTCGCGACCCCAACAGCCCCCTGCCATGCAACCCCGGCGAGGGCACGCGGGATTTTTCCGTGGGGCGCTGCCGGATATGGCCAAGATCGCGGTTGAATTTTTTACATTCATGCAAACTCGCCGGGTTCCGTGGCGCGCGCTTGTCAGGTGACGGGGCGTTCAATACCCCGGAAGACATGTTGCACGCCGGCGGCTGCCAACGCGGGCAATGAACCGAATTGTCAAATTCAGAAAAGGAATGGTGTCATGCTGACGGCTGTCGAGGATTTCATCCAGAAAGTGCGCGAGATATACGGGCGCGTCGACGACATGGAGGAGCGGTTTGCAGAGATCAGGCCGCTGCTTCAGGATCTGCTCAAGGACAAAGAGCTGATGGAGGCGTCGAAGGCCTGGCCCTTCCGCAACGAGCCGGAGAAGGGCTATATCGAAAACCTGCTTTTCTACGAAGACCCCGACCACAAATTCGTGCTGAATTCGCTGCTGAAGAAGCCGCATGAAAGCACACCGGTGCACGACCACGCCCATACCTGGACGCTCTACGGCGTGCTGCGCGGCACCGAGAAGGTCATCCGGTTCGAGCGGACCGACACGCCCGAAGCGAAGGATTCCGATGACGAATACGCCGATCTCAAGAAGATCTCGGAGCATGAGGTGACGCCGGGCTATATCGACTTTGTGCGGCCCTACGACATCCATGTGGAGCATACCGGCGAGGAGCCGGTCGTGGGCGTGATCTTCCGCGACCAGCGCGTCGGCGGCTTCCTTCAGAATTACTACGATGCCGATACCGGCAAGATCAACAAGACGAAGGGGCCGGTTCAGATCCCCTACGAACTGGACAGCTGACCGGATTGCCCAATCCACAGCGATGCCTACGGCGGCGGGATCTTTCCCGCCGCCGTTCCGTTTCGGGGCGCCGTCAGTTGCGGCGCAGCACCTCGTCGAGCGTTTTCACATCGGCATATTTCGCCTGAAGATCGAAGAGGCTCTGGTCATGCGCGGCCTGCGAACGGTCGCCCACCGCCTCGCGCACGACGATGGGGCGAAAGCCGTTCTGCAATGCATCGACGGCGGTCGCGCGCACGCAGCCGGAGGTGGTGCAGCCGGTGACGATCAGCGTGTCGACCCCGGCGGCGACCAGCCGGCTCGACAGATCCGTGCCGAAAAAGGACGAGGCGTATTTCTTGACGATGAGCTGGTCGCCCTTGGCGCGCCGCAGTCTCGGGTCGAGCTCTGCACCGTCTGTGTCGCTTGCAAGGGTCACGAGCCCCGACTGTTTCAGCGGCCAGATGCCGGCATCCGAAAGGTCCGGTTCGTCATAGCGGACCGTCGTGAAGAAGACCGGCTCGCCGCGGCGCTCGGCATCCCCGATCAGCCGGTTGGTCGCGTCGATCTGCGGCGCGAGCTCGGCGCCGAGCGGACGGGCGGGATCGGTGAAGCCGCGGATCAGGTCGATCACGATCAGCGCCGCTTTCTGCCCGAAGCCCATGGTCAGGCCAAAGCCGCGTTGGGCGAAAAACTCTGTGTCGTTCATTCCGGATCTCCGTTCAGCTGTTGTCGCGATAGCCCAGCGAGTGGGAGATCGAATGCGCATAAAGGCGGTTGAGCTTGCCCGTGCCCTCGAGCCGTTCGTCGGGGTCGCCGGGGCGGTCGAAGATGGTGCTCAGCACGCCGACCGGGCGGCCGGTCTCGTCCAGAAAGGCGCTGGCGGTGCCCTGTATGTGTTCCAGCCCGCCGCCGAGATTCTTGGCATAGCCATTCTCGCGGGCAAACCCGACCCGCTCCACAAGCGTGTCGTAGCTGACATCGGACTCGGCCAGATGCGCGCGGATCTCGTCCTCGCGCGTGGCAAGCTCGGCCTCGGGCAGGGCGGCGATATAGGCGACCTGAAAGGCGACGAAATCCGACCAGCCCCGGATCAGCCGCCAGACCGGCACCCGTGTACCGGTGGGCCAGAGCCGCCGCATCGGGTGCGCGATGGGCACGCCGATCCGCTCATATAGCACCAGTTCCTCGCCGCTGGCGTCGGCGAGCGTGACATGCACGAGGCATCCGGTCTTTGCCGCCAGCCCGTCGGCATCGTTGAGCGCAGCCTGCCCGGCGCGCGATTTCAGCCAGACCTCATAGCCCAGCTCCCAGTAGCGCAGGGTGGGGCTGTAGCGCGATTTCGCGTCCTTCTCGACGAAGCCGAAGGCCATCAGCGTCTGAAGCAGGCGGTGCACATTGCTTTTGGTCAGCTCCAGCGTCGCCGCCAGATCGCTGACACCGACCGGGGCGTCGCATTCGGTCATGTATTGCAGCAGCGTGAGCCCCTTCACAAAGGCCTTGTCGGTTTGCGCCTGCTTTTTGGGCGCTGGCCCGTCGCTTTGATTCATGGAGATCTCATCTTTCTTGACCGACTCATTTTGGCGCAGTAATTCTAAATTACAACATAAATATTCTATAATATGGAACAGGAAGGTGTCAACATGAACCGTTTTGCCTTATCGGCCCTGCTGGGGACCGCAGTCACATCGCTCACGATCCCCGCCGCACAGGCACAGGATCTGGCGGAGGCGCAGTTGAATGTCATCGGATCGGCCAGCTTCATGCCGCTCTATTCCGAACGGGAATATCCGTTCTGGACCCAAACGCTCGGCGCCGCATCGGAGGGCAAGATCACCGCGGAAGTGCGCCCCTTCAACGAGGCGGGGCTGACCGGTACCGAGCTTCTGCGCCTGATCCAGCAGGGCGTGGCCGACGCGGCGACGCCGATCCTGGGCTATCTCGCCGCCGACGACGCCATGAGCGAAGCGGTGGACCTTGCCGGGATCGCTCCGGATGTGGCGACGGCGCGGGCGGTCTCCGATGCCTGGGAGCCGGTGCTCGACGCGCATTTCCGCGACAAGAACGACGCCCGCGTGCTGGGCATTCTCGCCTATCCGTCGCAGGTGCTGCTCTGCAAGGACGGGTTCGACAGCCTCGCCGATCTCGAAGGCCGCAAGGTACGCACCGGCAACCGGTCGCTGGCCGAACTGATGGAATCCCTCGGCGCCAGCAGCGTGACCATGCCCATCGGCGATGTCGTGCCCTCGCTTGAACGCGGCGTGGTCGATTGCGCCATCACCGGCTCGCTCACCGCCTACAATCAGGGCTGGTACGAGGTGGTCGATTACGTCTCCGATCTCGGCCTCGGCTGGAGCCAGCTCGCCACCATCGTCAGCCTGCGCTCGTGGGAGGCGATGCCGGAAGCCAACCGCAGCTTTATCGAGACGCAATATGCCGCGTTTGCCGAAGAGGTCTGGGACGAGGTCGATGAGCAGACGGAGGTCGGCTTCGACTGCCTGACCGGTCGCGCCGAATGCCCGCTGGGCGAGGCCGCCGGGATGACGCTGGTCGCGGCGAGCGATGCGGATCGCGCGCTGTTGCAGGAGAAGCTGGGCGAAACCGTCGTCTCGGCCTGGGCCGAGCGCTGCGGCGAGGGCTGTGCGGAGGCCTGGAACGGCGCGATGGCCGAAATCGTCGGCGTCCGGGCGGAGTGATCCCTTGACCGCTTCGGATACCGAAACCCCGGGCACGATCCAGAGGATCGTGTCCGCGACCGCGCGCGGGCTGGCGCTGGCGGGAGGGCTGTGCATTCTCGCCATTGTGGTCATGACGGTGGCGGAGGTGATCTCGCGCCGCGTGACCGGGCGCTCGCTGGGCCCGGTCGACGAGCTGTCGAGCTATCTCTTTGCCGCCGGCATCGCGCTTTCGCTTGCCTGGGTGCTGGAAAACCGCGCGCATATTCGCATCGACATTCTCTATGCGCGGTTGCCGGGCGCGCTGCGCATCGTCCTCGATATCCTCTCGCTGCTGTCGCTGACGGGGTTTGCCGCGATCCTGCTGGCGCGGGGCTGGCAGGTCTTTGCGATCTCGTGGAGCTCGGGCTCGCGTTCCGCCTCGACGCTGGGCGTGCCGCTGGTGCTGCCGCAGGGCGTGTGGCTGGCGGGGATCGCGATCTTCCTCGCGGTCCTGCTCTATTACTGCACCGCCGCCGGGCTGGCGCTGCTGCGCCGCAACCCCGGCTGGATCGTCCGCCACCTGTCGCCGCCCAATGTCGACGAGGTGGTGGCAGAGGAGACCCGTGATCTGCCGAAACACGGGGCAGGGGGCGGGCAATGATCCTTGTCACCCTGCTGTTGCTGCTGGGGCTCATGGCGCTCAGCATCCCCGTCGCCGCCGCCCTCGGCATTCTGGCGATCGCGCTCGACAAGCTCTATGCGTTCTTTCCGCTGACCAACGCCATCGGCGAGATTGCCTGGTCGACCAGCGCCTCGCCCTCGATGGTCGCGATCCCGCTTTTCGTGCTGCTCGGCCAGCTCATGCTGCATTCCGACATGGCCGGCGACATGTACCGCGCCATGCGGGCCTGGCTCGGCTGGCTGCCCGGCGGTCTGATGCATGCCAATATCGGCTCTTCCTCGCTGTTCGCGGCGACCTCGGGGTCGAGCGTCGCCACGGCGGCGACGATCACCTCCATCGCGCTGCCCGAGGCACGCGCCAACGGCTACAATGAAAAGCTGTTCTGCGGCACGCTCGCCGCCGGCGGCACGCTGGGCATCCTGATCCCGCCCTCGATCAACCTGATCCTCTATGCGGTGATCACCGAAACCTCGGTGACGCGGCTCTATATCTCCGCCGTGGTGCCGGGGCTGCTGCTGGCGGCGCTGTTCTCGGCGCTGCTGGTCGCCATCTGCCTGCTGCGACCGGGGGTGGACGGGCGCCGCGAGCGGTTCGACCTGCGCAATGCGCTGCGTGGCCTGCCGATGCTGCTGCCGCCGCTGCTGGTGTTCTTCGCCATTCTCGGCTCGATCTATGCCGGGCTCGCCACGCCCACAGAGGCGGCCGCCCTCGGGGTTGCCGCCGCTGCGATGATCTGCCTCTGGCGCGGCAAGCTCAGCTGGCAGATCTGCCGCCAGGTGCTGCTGAGCACGATGGAGACCACGGCGATGATCATGCTGATCGTCATCGCCGCCGCCTTCCTGAACTTCGTGCTCTCGGGCATCGGGCTGGTGGGCGCGGTCACGCAGGCGCTGGATGCGGTCAGCCTGACGCCGTTCTGGACCATGGTGCTGATCATCCTGTTCTACGTCGTCCTGGGCTGCGTGATGGAATCGCTCTCGCTGATGATCGCCACGACGCCGATCTTTGCGCCCATCGTCTTCGGCCTCGGTTACGATCCGATCTGGTTCGGCATCGTCCTGATGATCGTCATCGAGATGGCGCTGATCACGCCACCGGTGGGGATGAATCTCTACATCGTGCAGGGCGTGCGCAAGACCGGGTCGATCGGCGACGTTATGACCGGCAGCGCGCCCTTCGTGATCGCGATGACGCTGATGATCGCGCTTTTGCTCGCGTTCCCGCAAATCGCTCTCCTGTCTGAATAAGAAAGGCATCCGATATGACAGACCTCCTGGGGTGGCGGCGCAAATTTGCCGTGCTGATCCCCTCTACGAACACCATCGTGCAGCCCGAATTCGACGACATGCGCGTGGAGGGGGTGACCAACCACATCTCCCGCGTCGCGGTGCCCAATGCCACGCTGAAGACCGATGCCGATATGGAGCGGTTCATGGGGCTGATCGAGGACGGCACCAGGGCGGCGCTCGACGCGGCGCTATCCTGCGCGCCCGATCACGTGATCATCGGCATGTCGTCCGAGACCTTCTGGGGCGGGCTGGCCGGCAGCCGGGTTCTTGCCGCGCAGCTTGCCGAATGGACTGATCTGCCGGCGACCATGGGCTCGGATGCCGCCGACGCGGCGCTCAGGGCCTATGGCGCGCGGCGGCTCGGTATCCTGACGCCCTACCTGCCGGTGGGCGATGCCAATGTGCACCGCTTCTTCACCGATCTCGGCTACGACGTGGCGCAGATCATCGGCCTCAAGCGGTCGAGCCCCACCGACATCGCCGCCACCACCATTGCCGAGATGGATGCAGCCCTCGACGAGCTCGGTGCACTCGATGTCGATGCGATCCTGCAATGCGGCACCAACCTGTGCATGGCCGCTCACGCGCCCCGCGCCGAGGCGCGGCTGGGCAAGCCCGTCATCGCCATCAACACCGCGCTTTACTGGCATGCGCTGCGCAGCAGCGGCATCCACGACACCCACGACCGTTACGGGAGCCTGTTTCTCAAATGACCGATACCTTCACCCCGGATCTCGACCTTGCTTATGCCGTGGCGGATTCCGCCGACCGGCTGGTTTCCGTGCAGGTCTTCATGTCCGGCGGCAGCGCCGAGCTGACCGGCGCCAACATCACCCGTGAGCTCTATGACGCCGCCCGCGCCGGCCGGGCCGAGCCGCTGATCTACAGCGCCGCGAAGGAGCTGCTCGACCGCATCAAGCCACGCGACACGGTGGTGTTCTGCACCGGCTTCTTCGATCCGCCCTCGATGATCGACGAGATGGACGGCCCACTGGGATGCGTGGCGCTGGCGCGGATGCTCTGCGTGACGCTCGACATCACGCCGGTCTTTCTGACCGAAGTGGCCAATATGGAGCGCATGGCGGGGCTTGCCGCGTCGCTCGGGCTCGAGGTGCTGGATTACGAGCTGGCGCGCACCACCCCGTTCAAGGCGGCGGTCATGCCGCTGCCCATCGACCACGAGCGAGCAAAGGCCGAGGCCGAGCGCCTGTGCGCCGAGTGTGCGCCTGCGGCGATGATCGCGATCGAAAAGCCCGCCCCCTGTCCGCGCGGGCGGTATCACACCGGCAAGGGGCTCGACGTCACCGACACCGTGGGCAAGGTGGACCATGTCTTTGCCGAGGCCCGCTCGCGCGGCATCCTGACCATCGGCATCGGCGACGGCGGCAATGAGGTGGGGATGGGCGCCATCCTCGACGACATCCTGCGGGTGGTGCCCACCGGCGACGTGATCGGCACGCCGGTCGAGACCGATCTTCTGGTGGTTGCCGCCATCGCCAACTGGGGCGCCTATGCCATCGGCGCGACCATCGCGGCGGCGCTGCACATGCCCGAGGCGATCCACAGCCTGGAGGAGGAGCGCCGCCTGACCGGCACCGCCGCCTCGCTGGGCTTCATCGACCCGGCGACGGGGCTCGCCAATGGCTGGACCGACGGCACCCCGCCGGTCTGCTCGGAAGCGATTCTGGAGCTGCTCCGGCAGATGGTCCTGCTGCGGCTCGGGCGCATGAACCCGCAGAACCCGCTCCAGATCCCGAAGAAATGGGCGGAGCGGCACGATCCCAACACCACCGTCGCGCTCTGGGCCGATCACCTCGCCCGCAAGGAGGCCGCGTATTTCGCTGGCCTGTCTGACTGATCCAGACCGGCAGATCGCCTCTGGCCTGCGCCCGCTGTCTTTGCTGACGGGGCGCAGCGTCTTTTTTCGACCGGCGTGTGTCGGAGCGCCGCGACAAGGCTATCCCGAACCGGCCCTGTGATGGGCGTAGCACGGGCTAGGGGGTCAGCCCTGAAAGCAGGGTATGGACCACGCCGCGCGTGACCTCTTCGGCGCTCATGCCGCCGTCGGGCCTGTACCAGCGGGCAATCCAGTTCAGCGCCCCGGCCACGGTGAAGGCGGCGATGCGGGCATCGCCCGGGCGCAGCGAGGCATCGTCCATCCCGGCCTGGATGGTCGCCTGAAGACTGTCGTTGATCTCGCGCTTCAGCGCGCGGAACCGGTCGCGGCTGGCTGGCGCGAGCTGGTCGTCGGAGGTGCGCGAGACGCAGATGCCGAAATCCCGCGTCATCACCAGCGCGTATTCCAGCATCAGCGCTTCGAGCTGGTCGCGCCCGCTGCCCCCGCGTTCCCGCGCCTGATCGCCCGCGTCGCGGATCGCCTCTAACCCAAGCCGGACGCATTCGAAGAGGATCTCGTCCTTGCTGGAAAAGTAATGGTAGATCGTGGGCTTGGTCACCTCCAGCGCGGCGGCGACATCGTTGAGCGAGGTGGAGTGAAAGCCGCGTGTGTTGAAGAAATGCACGGCGGTGCGCAGCACGGCCTCGCGTTTGGTTTCACGTTCCGCCGCCCGCTCTGCCGTCGAGAGCCAGGGCGATTTCACCTCTGCCGGGCGTGTCATGGCTGATGTTCCGGCTGCATGCGATCCATTCGGCACCTTCATAGCGACAGGGCTCATTTGCGGTCAACCGACATGCGGAAACCATGTCCGAAGCGCGGGTTGTGCGCATTTCTTTACCCTTGACTAAAGATGTTACCCGTGGGTAACCAGTTTGTCGAGAGGAGGACGCGCAGGCCGGCGACGGGAGCCTTTGCCGTGAGGAGCGGTGCCTGCGCGACGCGAATTCACAGACACATGGCGCGGATGTTTCCCCCGCCGCAGGCCGGGGCATCGCGAAGGAGGACGCATGGAGACCAAGGGAATAACCGCCATCGTGACGGGCGCCGCATCCGGGCTGGGCGCGGCGGTGGCGCGCCGGCTGACGGCAGATGGCGCGAAGGTGATCATCTTCGACATGAACGCCGAAGCGGGCGAGGCCGTCGCGGCAGAGCTGGGCGGTGGCTTCCAGAAGGTGGACGTGACCGACGAGGCCTCGGTCGCGGCGGCGCTGGATGCGGCGGAGGCGGCCTTTGGCACCGCCCGCGTGCTGGTCAACTGCGCCGGCATCGCCCCGCCGGCCAAGGTGATCGACCGTGAGGGCGCACCGCTGCCGCTCTCGTCCTTTTCCAAGATCATTCAGGTAAACCTGATCGGCACGTTCAACGTGCTGTCGCAATTCGCGGCAAGGCTGCACAAAGCCGACCCGCTCGGCGAAGAGCGCGGGGTCGTGGTCAACACCGCCTCGGTCGCTGCCTTCGAGGGCCAGATCGGGCAGGCGGCCTATGCCGCCTCCAAGGGCGGCGTGGCGTCGATGGCGCTGCCGATTGCCCGCGAGTTCGCGCGCTACGGCATCCGGGTGAACACCATCGCGCCGGGGATCTTCCTGACGCCGATGCTGGAATCGCTGCCGCAGGAGGCGCAGGACTCGCTGGGCGCGCAGGTGCCCTTCCCGTCGCGTCTGGGCAAGCCCTCGGAATTCGCCGATCTGGCGGCGGCGATCATCGCCAACCCGATGCTGAACGGCGAAGTGATCCGGCTCGACGGGGCGATCCGGATGGGGCCGAAATGAGCGCGGTCGAGACGCGCATCGCCGAGGGCGTCGCCTGGCTGACGCTGAACCGCCCGGAGGCGGGCAATGCCATCGACATGGCGCTGGCCGAGGGGCTTTTCGCGGCGCTGAGCGCGGCAAGCGAAGACGAGGCTGTGCGTGTCATCGTGCTTGGCGCCGCGGGCAAGCTCTTTTGCGGCGGCGGGGATCTTTCGGATTTCGGGACCGAGCCCGAGGAGATGCGCGACCGGGTCGGCGCCATCGCGCGGGAGCTTCACCGCAGCATGGTCCTGATCGACGAGATGGAGAAGCCGCTGGTCACCTCGGTGCAGGGCACGGCAGCGGGAGCGGGGCTGGTGCTGGCCGTCTCGGGCGACATCGTGCTTGCCGCCGAGCGGGCGAAATTCGTGCCGGCCTATGCGGCGATGAACCTGACTCCGGATGGCGGGTCGAGCTGGCTGCTGCCCCGGCTGATGGGCGAGCGGCGGGCGATGGAGCTGCTGCTAACCGGGCAGAAACTGACGGCGCATGAGGCGGCGGAGGCCGGGCTGGTGACCCGTGTCATGGCGGGTGAGGCGCTGGAAGACGAGACAGCCCGCGTTGCTGCCGCGCTGGCCGGCGGCGACCCTTGGGCGATGGCGCAGACCCGGCGGCTGGTGCGCGCCGGGCGCAGCGCAAGCCTGCGCGCCCATCTGGAGGACGAGGCCGAGCATATCGGCCTCGCCGCCGCCCGCCCCGCGGGTCGCGCGGCTATCGAGACATTCCTGTCCGGGTCGTGAGGGCCCGGGCACATTCCCAGAATTCGAGAAAGGGGCCCCGGCATGTCGGACGCCTATATCGTTGAAACCCTCCGCACCCCCGGCGGGCGCCGAAAGGGTGCGCTCTCTGGCTGGCATCCCGCCGACATGGCCGGGGAGGTACTGAACGCGCTGGTCGAGCGCACCGGGATCGACCCTGCCGCCATCGACGACGTGATCATGGGATGCGTGACCAAGGCAGGCGAGCAGGGGTTCAATATCGGGCGCAACGCGGTGCTCGCCTCGCGCCTGCCCGATACGGTGCCGGCTGTGACCGTCGACCGGCAATGCGGCAGCTCGCAACAGGCGCTGCATTTCGCCGCGCAGGCGGTGAAATCCGGCGCGCAGGACATCGTCATCGCGGCAGGGGTCGAGAGCATGACCCGGGTGCCGATGTTTGCCGACATGACCGTGCTGGCCAAGGCCGGCATCGGCGAGGGGCCGGTGAGCCCGCGCATCCGCGAGCGCTATGGCGTGACCGAGTTCAGCCAGTTCAGGGGCGCCGAGATGATCGCGCAGAAGCACGGTCTGAGCCGCGACGATCTCGATGCCTACGCGCTCGAAAGCCATCGCCGCGCGGCGGAAGCCACGCGCTCGGGCGCCTTCGAGCGCGAGATCCTGCCGCTGGAGATCGCCGAGGGCACGCATCGCCATGACGAGGGCATCCGTTTTGACGCCACCGCCGAGAGCATCGGCGGCGTCGATCTTCTGGCCGAGGGCGGCGTGCTGAGCGCCGCCAATGCCAGCCAGATCTGCGACGGCGCCTCGGGTGCGCTGATCGTCAGCGAGCGGGCGCTCAAGGCGCATGGGCTGACCCCGATCGCGCGGGTGGTGGAGATGTGCGTGACCGCCGGCGATCCGGTGATCATGCTGGAAGAGCCGATCACCGCCACGCAGCGCGCCCTGCAACGCTCCGGCCTGACGCTGGAGGAGATCGCGCTCTATGAGGTGAACGAGGCCTTCGCGCCGATCCCGCTTGCATGGATGGCGCAGCTCGACGCCGATCCGGCGCGGACCAATGCGCATGGCGGCGCCATCGCGCTCGGTCATCCGCTGGGCGCCAGCGGCACGCGGCTGCTCTCGACGCTGGTGTATGCGCTGCGGAAACGCGGCGAGCGCTACGGGTTGCAGACCATGTGCGAGGGCGGCGGCACCGCGAACGTGACGATTGTCGAGGCACTGTAAGATGGGAGAGGATGCCATGGGAGATGTCGTGACGCTGGAGCGGCAGGGCGCGGTTGCGGTCATCACGCTGAACCGGCCCGAGCAGCGCAACTGCGTGAACGGGGCGGTCTCTGCCGCGCTGCGCGACGCGGTGAAGCAGGTCGAGGCCGATGACGCGCTGCGGGTCACGGTGCTGCGCGGTGCGGGCCGGGTGTTCTGCGCGGGCATGGATCTCAAGGCCTTTGCGGCGCGCGATGTCTCGGGAATTCTCGACGGTGAGGGCGGGTTTGCCGGCTTCGTGCGCCTGCCGAGAACCAAGCCGGTGATCGCGGCGGTGCAGGGGGCGGCGCTGGCCGGCGGGCTCGAGGTGATGCTGGCCTGCGACATGGCGATTGCCGAGCGCGGCACGAAATTCGGCCTGCCCGAGGCACGGCTGGGTCTGCTGGCGGCGGCGGGCGGGGTGTTCCGCCTGGCGCAGCGCATCCCGCCGGTCAAGGCGCGGGAGCTGGTGCTGACCGGCGGCCTGTTCGGTGCCGAGGAGGCGGAGCGCTACGGTCTGCTGAACCGCGTGGTCGAGGAGGGCGGGGCGTTTGATGCCGCCATGGCGCTGGCCGCCGAGATCGTCGCCAGCGCGCCCCGGTCGGTGGCCACCGGACTGGAGCTGTCGCGCTATCTCGAGCTGGAGGCGGAAGCGCGCGCCTGGCCGGTCAACGACGCGCTGTTCGAGGAGATCTTTGCCTCGCAGGACGCGCTGGAAGGCGCGCGGGCCTTTACGGAGAAGCGGGCGCCGGCCTGGACGGGGACATGAGCGCGGCGATGCCGCAGAGCCTGTCGTGAGCCGTTACGACCGTCTTCTGGCCCGGTCGTTTGAGGTCATAGAGCAGCGCTATGACAGCCGCGACACGATCCTCTACGCGCTGGGGGTCGGTGCGGGCGCGGAGGAGCTGGATCTGGTCTATGAGCCGTCGCTCCGGGCGATCCCTTCGCTGGCGACGGTGCTGGCCTATCCGGGCAACTGGTATGCCCGGTCCGAGGTCGATCTCGACGCCCGGCATGTGGTGCACGGATCGGAGCGGATCGAACTCTTTGGCCCGCTGCCGGTGGCGGGCCATGTCACGGCGGTGCCGCGCATCGTGGCGATCCACGACAAGGGCGAGGGGCGCGGCGCGCTGGTGATCAGCGCGCGCGAGATCCGCGACGCTGTGAGCGGAGCGCTCATCGCAAAGGTGACGCAGCGGGCGCTTTGCCGCGCCGATGGCGGCATCGGTGGGCCGGGCGCGCCGCCGCCCGCAGCAGCGCCGCTGCCGGAGAGGCCGGCGGACAGGGTGTTGCCCGTGCCGACCGCGCCGAATGCGGCGGCGATCTACCGGCTGATGGGCGACGACAACCCGCTGCACATAGACCCTGACTTCGCCCGGCAGGCCGGGTTCGACCGGCCCATCCTGCACGGGCTGTCGAGCTATGGCCATGTCTGCCGGACGCTCATGCGGATCTGGCCCGAGCGGTCTATCCGGATGATGGACGCCCGCTTCACCGCGCCGGTCTATCCGGGCGACACCCTGTTGCTGGAGATCTGGGAGAGGCCGGAGGGTGTCGCGTTTCGGGCGCATTGCAGGGGCCGGGTCGCGATGGACAATGGCGAGATCCGATTTGCCGATACCGGGAACTGCGCCGGCGACTGATCCGCCGTCGCGGTCCCTACCGGGAGCCGCGCTGCCCGGTCCGATCTTGCCTGGACTCCAAATCCATGCAGATTGATTTATTGGGGATGCAATATTCCCAGCGTGAATACCGGAGGCGTCATGCAGGGGCTGAACAACCTGGACCTCAACCTTCTGAAAGTGTTCGATGCGATCCATCGGGCGCGCAGCGTTTCCCTGGCCGCCGAGCATCTCAATATGTCGCAGCCCGCCGTGTCGAACGCGCTGAACCGGCTGCGGCAGACCCTGGGCGACCAGATCTTCGTGCGCACCCGCAACGGGATGGAGCCGACCGAGCTTGCGCAGCTGATTGCCGGGCCGGTGCAGCTCGGGCTGCAACGGATCCAGACCTCGATTGCCCATGGATCGGCTTTCGATCCGGCCGAATCCCTTCGGTCCTTCACCATTCTCGCCACCGATCTCGGGGAGGAAACCTATATCGGCCCGCTGATGAAGGTGCTCGAGAAAGAGGCCCCGAATATCACCGTCAACGTGTTCGAAGCGCCGCTGGAGGAATACGAGAACCTGCTCGAATTCGGTCATGCGGATTTTGCCATCGGACGGCTCGATATCTCCGAGCGGTTCATCCGGGAGCACATCGCCAGTTGCCGATATTCGGTTCTGCTCTGCGCGCGCCATGCCGAGATGCTGGGGATCCGCGATGGCGATACCATTCCCTATGATCTCTATATCGCACAGCGCCACGTCAATGTGCTGACGCGGGCCACCCCGGCGCACCGTCACCCGGTCGATGCGGCGCTGACGCAGCGTGACGCCAGACGGCGAATCGCGCTGACGCTGCCGCATGCCTCGGTGCTGTCGGAGATCCTCCCGGGGACGACCCTTGTCGCCACGGCCCCGGACGCCGCCATACCGCCCAACCGGGAAAAGGCGGGTCTCGTTCATGCCCGCCTGCCATTCGAGACGGAGACGCTGAAAATCCTGCTGTTCTGGCACAAGCGACAGCAACTGGACAAAGGTCATTGCTGGATGCGCGAACAGATTCTCGCGCGTCCGGCGGCGTTCTGGAACGTCAGGGATGCGCAGGACGCCGGCTAGGGCGGGAAATCCTAGGCATTTTCTTATATTTCGGATGCTTGTTCTGCGCGAAGTGTCGTGAGGGCGGCGCCCGCGGATCGCGCGCAGCCCCTTATTATTCACCAGCATGATTTTCGACGCCCGATAAATCAATTTGAGAAACAGAAGGCTTCGCCGTTACCCTGTCCTCAGGCTGGCCGGTTTCGGTGTTTGCGCCCGGGAAGGGCGGTCCCGGCGATGGTGCCAGCCTGCATTCGGGAGGAGGAAATCGGATGGTCCAAAATCAGACGATGGAACCGCGCCGCCCGGCGGGCCGCGCCTGCGCGCAGGCGACAGAGGTTCCCATGCGACGGCGGATCTGCCGGGTGCTTGGCGGCACATGGCCAAAGCCCGGCTGACTGGCGTTATCGGAAATTAGCGCGCGGGCGTCACCGCGCGCCGAAACCGGCCTTGCGCCGGCCGTCTGTACACGGTCGCGGCGAAAGGGCTGACCTGTATCTCCCGGAATTGGGCATGAGATGAAAGCAGCATTCTACTCGGAAAACGGCGGGCCGGAGGTTCTGAATTACGGTGAGGTCGATGACCCGGCCTGCGGCGCAACGGAGATCGCAATCGACGTCCGCGCCATCAGCATCGAGGGCGGAGACCTGCTGCATCGCCGGATCACCCCGGTCGCGGGCGCGCTTCATGTCCCCGGCTATCAGGCCGCGGGGATCGTGTCCGAAGTCGGCGCGGAGGTGCGCTCTGTGAAGGTGGGCGACCGGGTTGTCGGGTTCAACTGGTCGGGGTCGCATGCGGAGCGCTTCGTGGTGCCGGAGCATTTTGCCTATCCGGTGCCCGACGGGCTCGACCTGGCCACCGCCGCGACCGTGCCGGTGGCTTTCGGCACCGCGCATGACGCGCTGTTCGAATTCGGCGGGCTGGGCGCAGGGGAAACCGTGCTCATCCATGGCGCGACTGGCGGGGTCGGCATCGCGCTCGTCCAGCTTGCGAAACAGGCCGGGGCAACGGTCATCGGAACGGCCTCGTCGGAGGACAAGATCCGCCGGCTCGCCGCACTGGGGCTCGATCACGGGTTTAATGGCCGGGAAAGCGATATTCGCGGGGCGGTCATGACCGTCACCGGCGGGGCGGGCGCGGATCTGGCGCTCGATCTCGTCGGCGGGCCGAAATTCCCGGAACTCGTCGCCGCGCTGCGTCCGCGCGGGCGGCTCGTGCTGATCGGCTTTGCCAGCGGCGAGCAGCCGGTGCTCGACCCGGCGGCGATCCGTCAGGGGGGCCTTTGCGTCACCGGGCTGATGTTCGGCAAGCGCATGCATCTGCCCGAGATCCGCGCGCGCATCTCGGGGCTGATCGCCGATGTCGCGGCGGGCACATTCGCGATGCCCATCGAAAGGCAATTCGCGCTGAAAGAGGCGGCGGCGGCGCACCGTTACATGGAGCAGAGCCGCCCCTTCGGGAAGGTCGTTCTCATCCCATGAGCGCGCCTCCCGATCCAATCGAAGAAGAAATGGAGATATCCATGTCTGGACAGCCGGACGATACATTCAAGCTGACCGTGACCGGCATTCCCGAAAACGGGACGATACCGGAAAAATACGTCTTCAACGACTGGGGCTGCACCGGCGACAACATCTCGCCCGGGCTGGAGTGGCGCGGGGCGCCCGAGGGCACCAAGAGTTTTGCGCTGACCCTCTACGACCCCGACGCGCCCACGGGCAGCGGATTCTGGCACTGGGTCATCTTCAATATTCCCGCCGACGCGACCGGCATTCCCGAGGACGTGGCCAATAGCGGCGGCTTGCCGGCGCCGGCCATCGCCGGGCGTACCGACTGGGGCGCGCCGGGCTATGGCGGCCCGGTGCCGCCGCCGGGCGACGCGCCGCATTGCTACGTGTTCACGCTGCACGCGCTCGGGGTGGAGGCGCTGCCGCTCGACGATCAGGCCTCGGCGGCAATGGTCGGCTTCATGATCCATCAGAACAGGATCGCGTCGACGACATTCACGGCCCGTTACGGCCGATAGACGCGACTGCCGTGCTTCGGGCCGTCTGGCCCGGGGCGCGGACCCGAAGAGGAGGAGGGTCCGCAGATCGGAAAGGTACATCCGAGGACGGACCGGGATTTTGTGCAAAAGGGCCAGTGCATGGCCGGGAGGAAGACCATGGCGAAAACGATTGAACGCCGGAGGGCGGAGGCGGTTCACCGCAATGCGACGGGGGGCCGGCAATGAGCAAAACCGCCGAAACCATGCTTGACGTGCTCATCATCGGCGCCGGCCTCGGCGGCCTGGGCGCGGCGGCGAAACTCATCGGGGGCGGCTGCGGCAACATCGCCGTGGTGGAGGCGGCGGAGGAGGTCGGCGGCGTCTGGCGCCAGCACCGCTATCCCAATGTCGCCTGCGACACCCCCATCGACCTTTACGCCTACAGCTTTTTCCCGGGCAACAAATGGTCGACCAATTTCGCGCCGGGCGACGAGATCCACGCCTATCTCAAGGAGCTGTCGGACCGCTACGACGTGACGCCGCGCATCACCTTCAACACCCGCGTCGTGGAATCGGTCTGGGACGAGGAAGAGGCCTGCTGGCACGCGCAAAGCGAGGATGGCAGGCGCTGGTCGGCGCGGTATCTGATCTGGTCCGGCGGGCTGTTTTCGCAGCCGACCATCCCCCGCATCGAGGGGCTGGAGAGCTTTGAAGGCGAGTCGATCCATACCTCGTTCTGGAACGACGATATCGACCTCGACGGCAAACGGGTCGCGGTGGTCGGCGGCGGCGCGACCTCTATCCAGGTGGTGCCCTATGCTGCCGAACGTGCCGAAAAGCTCTATGTCTTTGTGCGCACGCCGTCCTATGTGATGCCGAGGCCGGATATCTCGTTCAGCGACGAGGACCGCAACAGCCCGCACTTCGCCGAGCAGCAGCAGGCCCGGCGCAAGGAATGGTTCGACCGGTTCGAGCTGATCGCCAGGTCGCGCTTTCCGATGAACGGCGAGGCCATCGCCGAGCAGGAAGCGGTCTGGCAGGAGCTTTTCGACAAGCAGGTGAAGGACGAACACAATCGCGAGGTGCTGACCCCGAACTACAGGTTCGGCTGCAAGCGCCCGCTGTTCAGCACCGATTATTACCCGGCCATCGAGCGCGAGAATGTCGAGTTGATCGGGCGCGGCGTGGCGGGGCTCTCGGGTGACTCCATCGTCGATGTCGAGGGCGAGGCCTATCCGGTCGATACGGTGATCTGGGCCACCGGCTTTGCGCCGACCGACATGATGGGGAACCTGGCGATCAGGGGCCGTAATGGACGGCTGCTCTCGAATGAGTGGCAGGAGGTGCCGCATGCCTATTTCGGTACGATGGTCGAGGGCTTCCCGAATTTCTTCCTCATCTGCGGTCCGAATGGCGGCGGTGCCTCGGTGACCGATATGGTCGAGGCGCAAACCGGATTCATTCTCGACGCGATGGCAGAGGTCGGGGCGCGCGATTGCGATATCGTGGATGTGGAGAAGGCCGCCTATGAGCGCTTCAACGCCGATATTCAGGCGCGCGCCGATGCCAGCGTGATGGTCAGAGGCAATTGTGTTTCCTATTATCGGGTCGGTGGCTCGGGCAAGGTGTTCACCCACTGGCCCGACACGATCGAGGCGTTCC
The DNA here is from genome assembly GCF_001975705.1 of Salipiger abyssi. NCBI lineage: Bacteria > Pseudomonadati > Pseudomonadota > Alphaproteobacteria > Rhodobacterales > Roseobacteraceae > Salipiger > Salipiger abyssi. Next base: position 227,972 of record NZ_CP015091.1, on the reverse strand, counting down.
GCAACCGCGTGCGCGACGAAGCGCTGAGCGGGCTGACCTACCGCGAGGCGGCAAAGGCCGACCGCGCGCCCGCCTGACGTCCGATCCGGACAGACGCCCTTGTTTGAGGAGGCAAGGGCGCAAACTCCGAAGACCTACCGAGAAGGCCAATCGCTGTTTCCATTGGGAGGAAAACGATGAGGAAATACGCAGCCAGTTCCATCGCATGTGTCGCGTCCCGCGCAGCACCAGCCCCCGGGGCAGGGGGCGCGCCGAGGCCAGTCTAGCATCGCCGTCCCCCCGGCATCCCGGGCGGCAGACCCCGGCACAGACGACACATCAGATTGGAAACGCGATGAAACAAGACGTAAACGACAGTGCGATCACCGATATCAAGCGCGCGCGCAACCAGCAGCTTGGCGATCTCTTGCGGCGCAGCGCGGCGCGCTATCCCGACAAGCTGGCGCTGGCCTTCCGCGACCGGCGCGACACGTTCCGCGAGCTCGACGAGGTGGTGAACCGCGCAGCCAATGCGCTGGCAGAGCTCGGCATCGGCAAGGGCGAGAGGATCGCCATTCTTGCGCGCAACAGCCGGGCCTTTGTCATCCTGCGCTTTGCGCTCGCGCGTATCGGCGCGGTGGCCTCGCCGGTGAACTTCATGCTGAACGCCGAGGATGTCGCCTATATCCTGCAACATTCCGGCGCGCGCGGGCTGATCTGTCAGGATTCGATGTGCGCCCTTGCGGAGGAGGCGCTCGGCATGCTCTCCGGCGGCCCCGATATCCTGCTCTCCATCGCCCATGCGGGCACAGAGGTGTCGGACCGCTGGCGCCCGGCGGAGGCGCTTTTCAAGCATCCCGATACGCGCGAGCCCTGGGTGGCGGTGGAGCCGGACGACCCGATCCAGATGATGTATACCAGCGGCACGGAATCCCGGCCCAAGGGCGCCATGCTCAGTTCCGGCGCGCTCTATGCCCAGTATGTGACGGTCATTTCCGACGGCGAAATGCGTGCCGATGCGGTGGAGCTGCATTGCATGCCGCTCTTTCACTGCGCCCAGCTCGACTGTTTCATCACGCCGGATCTTTATCTCGGGGCCACCAGCATCCTGCATGACGGCGCCGATCCGGTCGCGATGTTCGAGGCGATCCAGACCGAGAAGGTGACCAAGCTGTTCTGCCCGCCGACGGTGTGGATCCTGCTGCTGCGCCATCCCGATTTCGGGAAATATGACCTCAGCAGCCTGCGGCAGGGCTATTACGGCGCCTCGATCATGCCGACGGCGGTCATCAAGGAGCTGTCGGAGCGCCTGCCCAACATGCGGCTCTACAATTTCTACGGTCAGACCGAAATGGCGCCCTGCGCCACCATCCTGCAACCGGAGGACCAGCTTACCAAGCTGGGCTCGGCCGGACGGCCCGGGCTGAATGTCGAGACCCGCGTGGTCGATGACGAGGGCAACGACCTGCCGGTGGGCGAGGTGGGCGAGATCGTGCATCGCAGCCCGCATCTGATCCTGGGCTATTACAACGACCCGGAAAAGACCGCCGAGTCCTTCAAGGGCGGCTGGTTTCACAGCGGCGATCTGGGGCGTTTCGACGAGGACGGCTATCTCTATGTGGTCGACCGCAAGAAGGACATGATCAAGACCGGCGGCGAAAACGTCGCCAGCCGCGAGGTGGAAGAGGCGATCTTTCATCATCCGCAGGTGGCGGAGGTCGCCGTCTTCGGCGTGCCGCATCCGAAATGGATCGAGGCGGTGGTCGCGGTGATCGTGCCCAAGGGCGGCGGCGCGCTGACGGCAGAGGAGATCAATGCCTATTGCTACGAGCATCTCAGCCATTTCAAATCGCCCAAACATGTAGCGATCCGCGAGGCCCTGCCGAAGAATGCCAGCGGCAAGATCCTCAAGCGCGAGCTGCGGATGGAGTTCGCGGAGATCTTCGAGGGCTGACTTTCCGTCCCGAAACGACGAGAGCCGGAGCGGTGGCGGACCGCTCCGGCTCTTTTCGTGGCTCTTACCGGGGGCCTGCTCAGAGGACGAAGAGATCCTTTTGCAGCGCCGCCCCCGGGGTCATGGCGTAGTCGCTGAAATCGCTGATGCCGGCGGCGCCCAGAACCTCTTCGTCGAGAAAGAAGTTGCCGGTGCAATCGGCGGCATCGCGCGTCAGGATTTCATAGGCCGCGTCGGCCACGATCCGTGGGGACCGGCAGGTCGAGGGATCGGCGCCCACGAGGTTCATCGCCGCCGTGTAGATCAGCGTCGCCGGCCAGAGCGCGTTGATGCCGATGCCCGCGCCGCGAAACTCCTCGGCCATGCCCAGCACGCACATGCTCATGCCGAATTTCGACATGGTGTACCCGCAGTGATCGCCGAACCATTGCGGCACCATGTTGAGCGGCGGCGACAATACGAGGACATGCGGGTTCTCCGCCCGGGCGAGGTGCGGGTAACAGGCCTGGGTCATCGCAAAGGTGCCGCGCACGTTGATCTGATGCATCAGATCGAAGCGCTTCATCGGCAGGTCGGGCGTTTTCGAGAGGTTGATCGCGCTGGCATTGTTGATCAGCACGTCGATGCCGCCAAAGGTCTCGGCGGCCTCTGCCACGGTTGCGGCGATGGCGTCGTCATCGCGCACGTCGAGCACCAGCGGCAGCGCCTGACCGCCGGCCTTGCGGATCTCTTCGGCGGCGGAATGGATCGTGCCTTCGAGCTTGGGATTGGGCTCGGCGGTCTTGGCGGCGACCACGATATTGGCGCCATCGTGCGCCGCTCGCAGCGCGATCTCGAGCCCGATGCCACGGCTCGCGCCGGTGATGAGGATCGTCTTGCCGTTCAGAGATGCCGCCATGTGTTTCCCCCCTTTGTCTGTCGTTGTGCCCGGCGCGTATCGGCCTTGAACCGTTTTCTTCATATGGTATGAATCAGACTATGTCAAAACCGAATGCCACCTCTTCCACCGCCGAACCGCTCCGTCTGAGCCCCGTTTCCTATGTGGTGCTTGGGGTGATCCGGCTGCGCGGGCCGTCCACCTCCTACGATCTCAAGCGCGCGGTGGGGCGGTCGATCCAGTATTTCTGGCCCTTCCCGCATTCGCAGCTCTATGTCGAACCGAACCGGCTGGCAGAGGCCGGGCTGCTGTCCTGCGAGCAGGAGGCGGAGGGCCGGCGGCGCAGGCTCTATGCGCTGACGGAGGCGGGAAAAGACGCGCTGGACCGTTGGCTTGGCAGCGGCACCGAGCAGGTGTTCGAGCTGCGGGACATGGCGCTCATGCAGCTGTTTTTCTCTGCCGACCTGCGTCCCGACCAGCTGCGCGATCTGGCCGAGGGGCAGGTGCGCTTTCACCGGCAACGGATCGCCACGCTTGAAGAGATTGCCGGGAATACCGGGGAATTCGCCGGGCAGAACCGCATGCTGCCGCTGGATCTGGGGCTGCGGCTGGCGCGAACCTATGTCGACTTCTGGTCCGACGTGGCGGAGGAACGGAGTGGATAGGGGCGCCATTAGTGTCCGACAATCAGGCATTGACGAGATTTTCTTAGCGACCTAAGATTTCTTCAGGGAGAGCCGGGTGTGCGTCCGTTTGGGCGGCTTTGTCCGGCGATTTTGGAGGAGGAGCCGATGAGCCTGCGCGGTCAGCCGCTCAAGGTGAATTACGCCTATCGCCAGATTGCCGACGCGATCCAGGCGCAGATCCTCGACGGGTCGCTGCCGCCCGGCGAGCGGCTGCCGGGCGAGGTCGCGCTTGCGGAGATGTTCGGCGTCACGCGCAGCACCGTTCGTGAGGGGCTGCGGCAGCTGGAAAGCGACGGGCTGGTGCACCGTCCGTCGCCGCGCCGGCTCGAAGTGGCAATGCCGCAGATCGACCAGCTCGCGACGCGGGCGGGGCGGGCGATGGTGCTGATGAAGGTCACGTTCCGCGAGCTCTGGCAGGTCGCGCTCGAGACCGAACCGCTTGCCGCCGCGCTGGCAGCCGAACACGCGACGCCGGACACCGTGGCGCAGCTCGAAGACCTGCATGTGCGCCTGATCGAGGCGGAAGAGGACGAGCAGGAGACGATCCGGATCGATACCGAGTTCCACTCACTGATCGCCGAGATGGGCCAGAACCGGGTGCTGATCCTTGCGCGCGAGCCGATCGCGCTGCTGCTCTATCGGGGCTTTACTCAGGTCGCACCCAAGGTGCCGCAGGCCTTCGGGCGGCAGATCGAGGCGCATGCGCATGTGCTTGCCGCCATCCGAAACCGCGATCAGGAAACCGCCCGTTTCTGGGCGCGGCGTCATATCGAGGATTTCTGGCGCGGCATCCAGATCGCCGGGCTCGAAGACGAGACTCCAATGACGAACGCAAAGGCCATGTAGATGCCCGTAGATCCGGATTTCGATCCTGCCGCGCTCGAACAGGTGCTGGGCGGGCCGGTGGAACTGTGCCCTGTCGCCGGCGGCCAGTCCAACCCGACCTGGTTCGTGACGCAGGGCGCGCGCGAGCTGGTGTTGCGCAAGAAGCCCGGTGGCGCGACCCTGTCGAGCGCCCATGCGGTGGACCGCGAATACCGCGTGATGAAGGCACTGGCCGGCAGCGGCGTGCCGGTGCCGGAGATGGTGCTCTTCGAGGAGGATCCGGCGGTTCTCGGCACGCCCTTCTATCTCATGGAGCGACTGAGCGGCAGCGTCTCCGAGAGCAGCGCGCTGCCCGACCTCGCGCCCGACAGGCGCCGCGCGCTTTACCACGATGCGGCGCGGGTGCTGGCCAGGCTGCACCGGCTCGACTGGCGCGCGGCGGGGCTGGAGGGGTTCGGCAAGACCGAAGGCTATTATGCCCGGCAGGTCGTGCGCTGGGGCCGTCAATGGGAGGCCACGCGTGTGCAGAGCGACCGGCTGATCGAGGAACTTGCCACATGGTTTGCCGGCAATGTGCCGGAGGAAAGCCCGGCAGCGGTGGTGCATGGCGATTACCGCATCGGCAATCTGATCTACGAGACCGGGGCAGGCCGGATCGCCGGGGTGCTGGACTGGGAGCTCTCGACGCTGGGCGACCCGATGGCGGATCTGGCGCATTGGATGATGTTCTACCGGCTCGCGCCCGATCAGCTCGGCGGCCTGGCCGGGCTGGATCTCGACGCGCTCGGCATTCCCGGCCCGTCGGAATTCCTCGACCGCTACCGCGCCGAGGGTGGGTCGCAGGGCGATTTCACCCCGTTTCACCGCGCCTTTGCCTTCTACCGCATGGCGGTGATCTTCGAAGGCATCACCGCACGGGCGAAATCCGGGCAGGCATCGGGCGCCGACGCGCTGGAGGTGGGCGCGCTCGCCCCGGTCTGCGCGCGGCTCGCGGCAGAGATCCTGTCCAAAGACGCAAACGGCTTCTGACCCGAGCTGAGGAGGAGAACGACGTGGATTTCGACTATTCGGAACGGACCGAAACCTACCGGCGGCAGTTGAGCGATTTCATGGAGGCGCATGTGCTGCCCGCAAACCACCGCTATCACGCTCTGGCGGGGCAGGGGATCTATCCGCTCGACGTGATCGAGCCGCTGAAGGCGCGGGCCCATGCGCAGGGGCTCTGGAACTTGTTCATGCCCGAGCTGGAAGAGAGCGACCCGGGCACGCGGCTCTCCAATCTCGAATATGCGCCGCTGGCCGAGATCATGGGGCGCGTGCCGTGGAGTTCGGAGGTGTTCAACTGCTCGGCGCCCGACACCGGCAATATGGAGATCCTCAAGCGCTTTGCGACGCCCGAGCAAAAGGCGCGCTGGCTCGATCCGTTGATGACCGGCGAGATCCGCTCCATCGTCGGGCTGACCGAACCCGACACCGCCTCGTCCGACCTAACCAATCTGGCGACCACGATCCTGCCGGATGGGGACCACTACATCGTCAACGGGCGGAAATGGTTCTCGACCGGGGCCAAGCACCCGAATGCGAAGCTCGCCATCGTGTTCGGTATATCCGACACCGACGAAGACGCCGACCCGCATCGCAAGCATTCCTTCATTCTGGTGCCGATGGATGCGCCGGGGGTCGAGGTGGTGCGCGATGTCCCGATCATGCATCACCACGCGCCCGAGGGGCATTGCGAGGTGCTGTTCCGCAATGTGCGCGTGCCCGCCGATGCGATGCTCGGCCAGCCGGGTGACGGCTTCATGCTGGCGCAGGCGCGGCTGGGGCCGGGGCGGATTCACCACTGCATGCGCACCATCGGCCAGTGCGAGCTCGCGCTGGAGCTGATGTGCTCGCGGGCGCTCGAACGCCGGACCTTCGGCAAGGCGCTGGCGGACAACGCAAATATCCAGGACTGGATCGCCACCTCGCGGATGGAGATCGACGCCGCGCGGCTGCTGATGCTGCAAACCGCCTTTCGGATGGACCGGGATGGCGCCAGGGCGGCGCGGGTGGATGTCTCGGCCATCAAGGTCACCGCCGCGCGCTTGCAGACGCAGGTGCTGGACCGCGCAATTCAGGTCTTTGGCGCCGCGGGGCTGACGCCGGACACGCCGCTCAGCTTCCTCTGGACCTGGGGCCGGGCAATGCGCTTTCTCGACGGGCCGGACGAGGTGCATATGCGGGTCATTGCCCGCAACGAGCTGAAAAAGGCGAAAGGCGCGGCGGGCGCGAACCTCTGGCATTTCGTGCCGCCGCAATGAGGCGCGCTTGCGCCGCCTCGGTTGCAGGGAGACACTGATATGAAAATTCTGCTGAGCGACGCGCCCGGCGGCCCAGAGACACTGCGCCTGCAAGAGCGCCCGACACCCGAGCCCGGCCCCGGCGAGGTGCGGATCGCGGTGCGCTATGTGGGGATCAACTACCCAGACACGCTGATCATCCGCGATCTTTATCAATACCGCCCCGAGCGCCCCTTCGCCCCCGGTGCCGAGCTGGCGGGTGTCGTGGAGGCGCTGGGTCCGGATGTGCAGGATCTTGCGGTTGGCGACCGCGTCGCCGCGCTGCCCATGTGGGGGGCGCTGGCAGAGCAGATCTGTCTGCCGGCAGAGAGCTGCCACCGGATTCCCGATATGGTCGGCGATGCCGAGGCGGCGGCGCTGCAAATGACCTATGGCACCGCGCTTTATGCGCTGGAAGAGCGCGGGGCGCTGCGCGAGGGCGAGAGCGTTCTCGTGCTCGGCGCCGGCGGCGGGGTCGGCCTCGCCGCTGTCGAGCTTGCCAGCTCGCTCGGCGCGCGCGTGATTGCCGCCGCAAGCGACGCGGACAAGCTGGCGGCGGCGCGGGAGCGAGGAGCGGATACCGGCGTGCTCTATCCGCGCGGGCCGCTCGACCGCGACGGGCAGAAGGCGCTGAGCACCCGTTTTCGCGAGACGCTCGGCACCGAGGGGGCCGATATCGTGGTGGATACGGTCGGCGGCGATTACACCGAGCCCGCGCTGCGTTGCACCGGTTGGGACGGGCGGTTTCTCATCGTCGGCTTTCCCGCCGGGATCGCGAAGATCCCCGCCAATCTGCCGCTGCTGAAATCCTGCGACATTCGCGGCGTCTTCTGGGGCGCTGCGATCGAGCGCGATCCGGAGGCGAACCGGCATGCCATGGCCCGGCTTTTCTCGCTCTGTGGTGACGGGCGTATTTCTCCCAGAATACACGCGACCTATGATCTCGCAGAGGCAGGCTCTGCCATCGAGGCGCTGAACGGGCGCGGGGTGGTCGGCAAGGTTCTGGTGAGGATCTAGCGGCTCTCGGTTTGGGAAACAGGGTATGCGCCCGAGAATGTATTTTACATAACATACCTTATAGGCATCGTGCGTCTGTAGCGGTGGATTCACAAACGAAGTGCAAATTCTGTATCAAAACAGAAGTTTGCATGGAGGACGTGGGATGGGTCGTTGCTACCTTCAGCTGAGTTTCGAGGAACGGATCAAGATTGCCAAGTGGCGTGAAGCCAAGATGCCGATACCCGAGATCGCGGATCGCCTGAGCCGCGCCCCCTCGACGATCTATCGTGATCTGAAGCGCAACCACTTCGACGGCGGCGGACTGCCAGAGCTCGCAGGATACTACGCGCTGAACGCTCAGACCATGAGCGAGAAGCGCCGCGCCCTTCACCGCAAGATGGTTCAGCACCCTCAGCTCAAAGCTGCCGTCGAGCATGGTCTCAAGGCTGGCTGGTCACCGGAGCAGATCGCCGGCCGGATGCGTCTCGAGCAGCATGGTATCCGCGTGAGCCACGAAACGATCTATCGCTACGCCTACTCGAAGGAAGGTCGCGCCGAGCAGTTCTACCGGCACCTGCCCGAGCATCGCAGACGCCGCAGACCTCGTGGATACCGCCGGTACCAGCGCAGCCACATCTCGGATGCGCAGAACCTTTCAAACAGACCGGATCGCGTCGCCGAGCGCGTTGAGTTCGGGCACTGGGAATGTGACCTGGTGATGTTCCGCAAGGAGCACGGCAAGATCAACGTGACCTCCCTGGTGGAGCGCGTCAGCCGCTACACCGTCGTGCAACGCAACGAGGACCGGCGATCGAAGCCGATCATGGAAGCCCTCATCCATGGGCTCTCCGCCCTGCCCGCCGACGCACGCCAATCCATCACATTCGACCGCGGGTCCGAGTTCTCGGCATGGCAACGGCTCAAGGATGGGATCGGCGCGGACAGCTGGTTCTGCGACCCGCGGGCGCCCTGGCAGAAAGGTACGGTCGAGAACACCAACAACCGTCTTCGCAAGTTCCTGCCCCGCTCGACCGAACCGACGGCGCTGACAAATCGATATTTGAGGTCGATTTGCCAGCGCCTCAACGCGACGCCCCGCAAATGCCTGGGCTACCGAACGCCCGCCGAGGTGTTCGAGGCCAAGCTCGTGGATATCCAGAACCGACTGACGTAGAATAAGAAATCAGAATTTGCGCTTTGGCGTGAGTTCACACAGGGCACATTCTAAACTGAGTTGCGACACATGATGGCAGGCGCGCGACAGGTCGCGCGCCTGCCATCATTGAGACCACGGGCGCATGACCTGCGAGTCATGAGCGGCCCCGCGGGCAGACGGGTGCCTTTTATGGTGCTTCGAGGGCGTCCCGCAGCCCCGATAGACCGATATCGATGAATCTCTGCATCGCCTCCACCGCCGCCTCGTCGCTGAACCGCTCTTCCGGCTCGTTGCTCGTGTCGGCCCGGAAGAAGCTTGCCTTCGTTCCGACCGCTCAGGCCGCCAGTTCACGCGGTGGCTGGACAACATGAGCGGCATGATCGCCATTGGAACGACACGAACACCGGGCAACACGCGGGGAAAGCGGCCCCTGCCCCCGATGGCAAGCATCGCCATGGCCATCGGCAAAAACTCCGCCCCGGGGAGCCGGTGGCCGAGGGCGGGAGGCTGCCCAAACGCAGCCTGGTCGCTCGCTTCGCGTCTGGCCGACCACCCGTGCGGGGCGGTCTTTTCGCCTGTCAGACCGCGCCCCAGTTCAGGTAGCCCGCGACGCCGCCATTGCGCGCATCGACCGGCGCCGCCTGTGCCAGTCCGGCTTTGTCGCTCAGTGCCGTGACCAGCGCCTCGGCCACGATCTCGGCCTGACCCGGTAGAAGGTTGCAGGGATCGAGCTGGAAATAGCCAAGCTCGACCTCGTGATCGCGCACGATGATCGCCGGATCGCGCGACGCGAGCAGCCCGGCGACCGATCCTGCCCCGGCGCCCAGCCGTGCCGCATCCACATGCACCTCCAGCCGGTCGAGCGGGTTGCCGGTCGGGTCGGGAACGATCCGGGCGGCAACGCCGTCGATCCCGGCCAGCGCCCCGGTCCAGAGGTCGAGCGCCGCGCGTTCGCGGGCGCGGATGCCGTCGTGATCGCGGGTTTCCCAGGCCTCCAGCGCGGCGATCGCCCCGGCAATGCTCTCCTTGCCGATCTTCATGCCCCGGCCGATGCCGATATTCTGGAGATAGCCCGCCCGCACCAGATCGCGCCGCCCCGCGACGATGCCCGATGTCGGACCGCCGAGGAACTTGTGGCCGGAATAGATGACGATATCGGCTCCGGCGGCGAGGAAGCCGCGCAGATCGTATTCCGAGGCCGCATCCACCACGACCGGCACACCGCGCGCATGGCAGATCTCGGCAAAGCGGCGCAGCGGAATCTGGCCGTAATGCACCACATGGTGCGACACGACATAAAGCGCCGCGGCGACGGTCTCGTCGAGCGCTGCCTCGAGCGCGTAGTCGGTGCAGAGCGTCGACTGCCCGATAGAGCGCACCGCGCCCCCCGTCAGCTCGACCGCCTGCGAAATCGGCGCGCCGTATCCGCAGAGATGGCCCATCTGCACCACCACATTCGGTGTCTGCCCCGGATCGCGGGGCAGCGCCTCGGCGGCGCCCGGATTGAGCCCCGTCATGCAGCCGGCAAGCGACAGGCTCACCCCCGCCGAGGCGGAGGCGGTCATGAAGCCGGCCTCTGCCCCGGTAAGCCGCGCGATCACCTCGCTGGCGCTGGCCTGAAGCTCGTGCATCTTGACGAAGCGCCCCATCGCCGCCGCCACCGCCTGCTGCACCGGCGCGGCGGTGACCGAAGCGCCGAGCCCGGTCATCGTGCCGGAGACGTTGATGACCCGGCTCAACCCCTGCGCATCGTGCCAGTCCCACATGCCGGTCATGCCGCGTCTCCGATCTCGAAAATCGCCTCGATCTCGACACTGATGTCGTTGGGCAGCGAGGCCACGCCAAAGGCCGAGCGGGCATGCACCCCGGTCTGGCCGAACACATCGGCAAGCAGGGTCGAGGCGCCGTCGATCACCGCCGGGTGCCGCTCGAAATCCGGGCTGGCATTGACCAGCCCCAGAAGCTTGATGACGCCGGTCACCCGTTCGAGCCCGCCGAGATGATCGCGCAGCGCGCCGAGGATGTTGACCGCCACCAGCCGGGCGCGGTCGCGGGCCTCGTCAACGCCGATCTCGCGCCCGACCTTGCCGCGCAGCAGCGTGCCGTCGGCAAGGACAGGGCCCTGACCGGAGACATAGACCAGATTGCCGGTCTGCCGGACATTGCAGAACGCCCCGATGGGATCGGGCGCGGCGGCGGGCAGCTCGACCCCCAGCTCGGCAAGACGGTCGGCAATGGCGGTTTCGGATTTGCGTTCAAGCACGGACATATAGCTCTTCAGTTCTTTTGCAGTAACTTTGGTGGGCGGCACCCACGGTGATGGCGGCGGTATCGCCCTGCGCACAGGCATCCTCCGCATGCGGGCAGCGGGTGCGGAACACGCAGCCCGAGGGCGGCGCGAGCGGGCTGGGAATGTCGCCCCTGAGGATCGTCCGGCTGCGGTTCCGCTTGGGATCGGGCAGCGGGATCGCCGAGAGCAGCGCCTCGGTATAGGGATGCGCAGGCGCCTCGTAGAGCGGGCGTGACGGGCCGATCTCGGCGATCTTGCCGAGATACATCACCGCGATCTGGTCGCAGAGATATTCCACCACGGAAAGATCATGCGCGATGAACAGCATGGTCAGGTTGCGCCGCTCCCGCAGGTCGAGCAGCAGGTTGAGCACCTGCGCCTGGATCGACACGTCGAGCGCCGAGACGCTTTCGTCGGCCACGATGAATTCCGGCTCCAGCGCCAGCGCCCGCGCGATGCCGATACGCTGCCGCTGCCCGCCCGAGAATTCATGCGGAAACCGGCCCATGTGATCGGCGCTGAGCCCGACCTCTTCGAGCAGCGATGCCACCGTGTCGCGGCGGCTGCGCGCGGTGCCGATCTTATGCGCCTTCAGCCCCTCGGCGATGATGTCGCCCACGCGCAGGCGCGGGTTGAGCGAGGAGACCGGATCCTGAAAGATGATCTGCATCCGCTTGCGCGCCTCGCGCATCTCGGCGACCGAAAGCGTGTTGAGATCCTGCCCGTCAAACACCGTCTCGCCGGAGGTCGGCTCGATCAGCCGCAGCAGCGCGCGCCCGAGCGTCGTCTTGCCCGAGCCGCTTTCGCCCACGAGCCCGGTGATCGAGCCGCGCGGAATGTCGAAACTGACGTCGCTGACCGCCTGAACGGCACCGCTCGGCGCGTTGAAGGTCTTGGTGAGATTGCGGATTTTCAGCAAGGGCTCAGACATGGGCCTGCTCCCGTCCGGCAAGCGCGCAGGCGACATTGTGCCCGCCGCCGATATCGCGCAGCGCCACCGGCTTTTTGCACACGTCCTGCGCCAGACCACAGCGCGGCGCAAAGGCGCAGCCCGGCGGCATGGCGTGCAGCGCCGGCACCGCGCCGGGGATCGGCACCAGCCGCTCGCCCTCGGGCCGGCCCGGCACCGGGATGGAATGCAACAGCCCCTGCGTATAGGGATGGCTCGGCGTCTCGAAAAGCGCCTCGGCGCCGGCCTGTTCGACAATGGCGCCGGCATACATCACCGCCACGTCGTCGGCCATTTCGGCCACCACGCCCATATCATGGGTGATGAACAGGATCGACATGCCCAGATCGCGCTGCAAGCGGCGCATCAGGTCGAGGATCTGCGCCTGAATGGTGACATCGAGCGCCGTGGTCGGCTCGTCGGCAATCAGCAGCGCCGGGTTGCAGACCATGGCCAGCGCGATCATCACCCGCTGGCGCATGCCGCCCGACATCTCGTGCGGAAACTGGTCGACGCGGCGCGCGGCGCCCGGGATCTCGACCAGCTCCAGCATCTCGATCACCCGCTTGCGCCGGGCCGCCGCGTCGAGATCGCTGTGCAAAAGCAGCATCTCGCCGATCTGGTCGCCGATGCTGAAGAGCGGGTTGAGCGAAGACATCGGCTCCTGAAAGATCATCGCGATCTCGGCGCCGCGCATGCCGCGCAGGGTCGCCTCGTCCGCCTGCGCCAGATCCATCTCGCCGCCGTCGCGGCGGCGATAGCGGATCGAGCCGCCGGTGACCGCGCCATTGCGCGGCAGCAGCCCCATGATGGCCAGCGAGGACACCGATTTGCCCGAGCCGCTCTCGCCCACCAGCGCCAGCGTCTTGCCCGGATAGAGGGTGAAGCTTACGTCGCGCAGCGCCGTCACCTGGCTGCGGCGCGACCGGAAGCCGACCCGCAGGTTGCGCACGTCGAGGATTGGGCTTTCCGTCATGCAGCCCTCCGTTTCGCGGATTGCACCGAGGCGCCGATCACCGTCATGCGCGGCTCGAACATCTCGGCGATTTCGAGATCGGCACCGAGGCTGTCGGTGGCCGTCTTGCCATAGGGTTCCAGATCGAAGAGCGTGAAATCGGCCTTCATGCCCGGGGTCAGCCCGTCGCGGCCCGAGAGGCCCAGCATCCCGCGCGGGCGCTCGGTCACGGCGGCGATGACCTCGTCGAAGGGCAGGCCCACTGCCAGAAGCTTGGCCAGGGTGGTCGACATGTCATGCACCGGCCCCTTGATGTTACGCAGGTGAAGGTCGGTCGAGATCGAGAACGGGCGCAGCCCGTCCGCCAGCGCCCGCCGCGCGGTTTCGAAGCTGAACGAGGCCTGCCCGTGGCCGATATCCATGCGCACGCCCTCCTCCGCCAGGCGCTTGGCCTGCGCGAAGAGCTGCGGCGTGTCGCCGATGGAGCCCGCGCGCTTGCCGTTGAAGCAATGGGTGACGATGTCGCCCGGGGTCAGGATATCGAAGACCTCATCAATGAGCGGGGCGGGTTCGCCCACATGCACCATCAGCGGCAGGTCGAGGATTTCGGCGACCCGCTTGGCGATCTTGGCGGGCGTCAGCCCCCAGCCGCCGGCGATCACGCCGCTGGCGCGCACCTTGATGCCGCAGATCACGTCGCGATTGGCCTCGGCGACGGCAAGGGTGCGGTCCACATCGACCGAGACGCGCGGGTCGAGCAGCTCGGACACGCGGTTGCAGGCCACGAGCCCGATGGAGCCGATATTGAGGAAGGCCTTGATCGTCTCCTGACCCGGCTCGATCACATATTCCCGCAGCCCGTGAAACGCCGCCTCGCCCGCCGAGCCGGCATCGGCCATGGCGGTGACGCCGGTGGCGCGGCCCGCCTCTTCGGGGCGCACGGAAATATCGGTGCCGCCATGCCAGACATGCACATGCAGGTCGCACCAGCCGGGGCTGAGAAACGCGCCCTTGCCGTCGATGACCTCGGCGCCGTCGATGGCCCCGGCGGCGACGCGGCCCGCATCGTCCACATGGATTTCGCTGGGGGCCGTGTCGAAGCCAACGGGCCGGAAGTTCACGAGTTTGAACGCCATGTCAGAGATCCTTTGCCAGGCGCGGGTCCAGCGCATCGCGGAAACCGTCGCCGATAAGTTGCAGAGCCAGGACGGAGACCGAGATCACCAGCCCGGGAAAGACGATGAGAAACGCCGCCTGGTCGAGATATTGCCGCCCTTCGTTGATCATCGTGCCCCAGGACGGGGTCTTGGGGTCGATGCCGACCCCGAGGAACGAAAGGCCCGCCTCGGCCAGCATGGCGTAAGCGAAGATGAAGGTGGCCTGCACCACGATGGGCGAGAGGATGTTGCGCAGCACATGGGTGAACATGATCGTGCGCGTGGAGGAGCCGAGCGCCCGCGCCGCCTCCACATAGGGCAGCTCGCGGATCACCAGCGTCGAGGCGCGCACGATGCGCGAGATGCGCGGCGTGTAGACGATGGCAAGCGCGATGATCACATTGACCACCGATCCGCCGAGGATCGACACCAGCGCAATAGCGAGCAGGATGTCGGGGAAGGCCATCATCGCATCGACCAGCCGCGAGATCGGCCCGTCGAGCCGTCGGAAGAACCCGGCCAGCAACCCGAAGGCAATCCCCGCGACCGAGGCGAGCACGGCGACGCCCAGCCCGATCATCAGCGACACGCGCCCGGCATAGAGCAGCCGGGACAGCACGTCGCGGCCAAAGGCATCGGCGCCGAGCAGGAAGTCTCCGCCCGGCGGGCTGAGCCTTGCACGCACCGACATCTTCATCGGATCGGCGGGCGCCACCAGCGGCGCGAAGAGGCAGAGCAGCAGGATCGCGGTAAAGACGATCAGCGCGAGCAGAACCGCGCGGCGGGAAAAGAGCAGCGCCAGGAACTTGGCGTCGGGGCTGGCGGCGGATGGGGCGGCCATCGAATGTTCTCCGCTTCAGTATTTCACACGCTTGTCGACCAGCAGGTACAGCAGGTCTGTCAGCAGGTTGATGAGCACATAGAGCGAGGCGACCACGATCAGCGCGCCCTGGATGACCGGGTAATCCCGGCGCAGCACCGCGCTGACCACGAGATTGCCCATGCCGGGGATGTTGAAGACCCGTTCCGTCACCACGGCGCCCGAGACCAGCAGCGCGAAGGTCAGGCCGATCACGGTGATGATCGGAATCGCCGCGTTCTTGAGCGCGTGACGCAGCACCACCCGGCGCTCGGTCATGCCCTTGGAGCGCGCGGTCCGCACGTAATCCTCGCCCAGGATGTCGAGCATCGAGGCGCGGGTGAACCGCAGGATCAGCGCCGAATTGACGATGCCGAGCACGATGGCGGGCAGGATGAGATATCCCATCCGCTCGACGAAACTCGCGTCCGGCGCGCCATAGCCCGAGGCCGGGAACCAACCCAGATCGGTGGCGAGATAGCGCTGGAACATCAGCCCGGTCCAGAAACTGGGGATCGAGGCGGCAAGCATGGCCGTGCTAATCGCGCCCTGATCGAGCAGCGAGCCACGCCGGTAGGCGGCATAGATGCCGATGGGTGTCGCGATCACCAGCGCGATCACCAGCGAGAAGAGCGACAGGAAGATCGTCGGCTCCGCCCGCCCCGCCAGCACCGAGACCACCGGCTGTTTGAAATAGATCGAGGTGCCGAGATCGCCTTGCAGCGCGCCCCTGACAAAGGAGAGGTACTGCGCCGTGATCGGCCGGTCGAGGCCAAGCTGGCTGCGCAGCGCCGCCGCATCCTCCGCCGTGGCGTCGGGCCCCAGCATCAGCGCGGCGGGGTCGCCCGGCGCCAGGCGCACGATGATGAAGGCAATGGTCAGGACCAGAAAGATGACGACACACATCCCGAGGATGCGTTTGATCAGATAGCGTGCCATGCGGCCTCCGGGACACGAATGGATCGGGCGGGGTGCCGGACCGGCAGCCCCGCCACGGGATCCTGTATTATTCCGAGACTTCCGAGTTCCAGAAGAACGGCCAGGGGGTGTCGGTCACCCCGGTCAGGCCCTGGCGCTGGCCGGTCAGGGCATTGAACGCGCCGATCTTGATGAAGCCCACATCGGTGAAGACCTGCTCCTGAAGCTGGGCAAAGATCTCCTGCCGCTTGGCCGGATCGGTCTCGGTGGTGAAGGCTTTCATGATCTCTTCCTTCTCCGGATTGGTCCAGCCGAGGCGCGAGGTCGCGTCGTAAAGGCTGGTCAGGGACGGCTCCGGCAGGAAGGGCGAGTGGGTGATGTAGATGTCCCAAAGTGCGGGATCGTTGCGGCGCTGGCCCAGCGTCGCCCAGTCGACCACATCCATCTGCACGGCGAATCCGGCGGCCTCCAGCGCCATGCGCGCGACCTCGGCCATCTTGTAGTGGAATTCGTATTGCCGCGAGGTCAGGATGCGCAGCGGCGTGCCGTCATAGCCCGCCTCTTCCAGCAGCGCGCGGGCTTTCGCCTGGTCGTTCTGGTTGAAGGACTCGGTCCCGGCCTCGTTGCGCCAGGCCCAGCCCTCGGGATACATCGGCCCGTCGACCTGGAAGAACGTGTCGTCGCCGAAGGCCGCGAACAGCATGTCGTCGATGGGCAGCGCCGCCTGCACCGCCTGACGGATCGGCAGATCGGTCAGCAGTCCGGCCTTGTGATTGATCGCGAAGATCGGCCAGCCAAAGGGCTTTTGCAGGATCGGCTCGGCGGTATCGGAGCCTTCGAGCCGCGCATAGCTCTCCGCCGGGAGGCTATCGGCAAAGTCGAACTGCCCGGAGAGCAGCCCCTCGACGCGGGTATTGGCATCGGGCACCGGCACGAAACGGATCTCGTCGGGGATCTGCTGGCGTGCGCCGGAGGCACCGTCGGAGGGCTCGTCGCGCGAGACGTAATCGTCGAAGCGCACCACGCGCAGATACCGGTCGGGCACATGTTCGGCGACCATATAGGGGCCGGTGCCGATCGGCTCGTCGATGGACTCGCCGATGATCTCTTCGGGATAGATCGCGGCGGCGGAATTGGAGAAGGCGAGCAGCGACAGCAGCGGCGAATAGGGCTCGGACATGGTGATCGTCACCTCGTAATCGCCGGTCGCCTCGACCGAAGCGACCTTTTCGGCCACCAGCTTGCCACGCGTCGCGACCTCCAGCCAGCGATCCAGCGAGGCGACCACGTCCTGCGCGTCCATGGTCGAGCCGTCATGGAAGGTGATGCCCTCACGGATGGCGATCCTGTAGCTCAGCCCGTCTTCGCTGATCTCGGGCATGTCCACGGCCAGGAGCGGTGCGATGTTCCACGCGGAATCGAAAGTATAGAGCGTTTCGATGAAATGCTGGGTGGCGATGGACACCACGCCCTTGGTCGACATCATCGGATCGAGCGTGTCGGGCTCGCCGATCATCGCGATATCGAGCGTGCCCTCGGCATAGGCGGGCAGGGCGAGGGACGTACCGGCAAGCAGGGCGGCCAGCAGACCGGCCTTGCCGAATGTATCGAGCATCATTTTGACCTCCACTATTGTGTATGTTATTGTCTTATTAGGATAGTCAGAGGCGAAATGAGCTGTCAAGACAGGTTTGTCGCGTCGTCACAAAAGCTCGGATAGCTTGGAAATTTCTTTAATATACAATATATTAACCGTCTCTTTACAGACGAACGCAACAGGCCGCTTGACCTGCCGAAGAGACTTCCACAATTATGGTATATACATCACAGGGGTGGAGAAATGAGTGAAAGAGGCAAACGAGTCGGGGCGATCAGCCGGTCCCTGCAGGTGCTGGACGTACTGACCGAGACCAACCGCCCGATGAGCGCCTATGAGCTGGCCCGCGCCACCGGCGCCCCCGCGTCGACCATCTACAAGATCGTCGACGAGCTGCTGGCCCGCGACATGCTCAGCCGCGCAGGCGAAAACGCCATCTGGCTCGGGCCGCGCCTGCTGCGTTATGGCCTGGCCTACCGCGCCAGTGTCGATCTCTTCACCGAGGCCCGCCGCGAGATGGACCGGCTCTGCGCCGAGGTCGGCGAGACGGTGCAGATCTGCGCCCGCGACGGTGGCATGATGACCGTCGTGCACATGGCGCGCGGCCCCGGACATTTCGCCGTCGCCTCCGATGTCGGCACCCGCGTGCCGCTGAACTGGACCGCCTCCGGCCGTCTGCTGCTGGGCCATCTGCCCGATGCGGAACGGCGCGCGATCTTTGCCGAATGCGCCCGCCCCTCGGCCACCAAACAGGCCGCGACCGACCCTGCCGAGCTCTCCGAGCTCGCGGGCCGGGAGTTCCGCGAGCGGATCGCCATCCAGATGAGCGCCTCGGAATACGCGGTCGCCTGCATCGCCTCGCCGGTCTGCGACCACGCTGGCAATTGCCTGGCGACCATTTCCATCGTGCTCCCGGAATCGAAGGCGCAGGCCGACGAGGCGCGTCTTGCGCAGGCGGTCCGCAGCGCCGCGACAAACATCGAAAGCGCGCTCGGCACCCCTGCCCCGGCGGCCAGCCCCGTCATGGACAGCGCGGCCCGCTGACAGCTCGCAGCTCGCGCGCCCCTGCCCGTCGCGACGACCGGCGGTCGTCTTTCCACTTGCCCATTTGTAATATTTTTTCATAATTGAGCCAGAATCACCCGATCTCGTAAAAATATTACATTTTCACTCCGCTCTGGGAAGGCATCCGATGGCAGATCCCGACACCAGCCCCATCGACCTGATCTCGCGCCTGCGGGCGCGGCAGGAGGGGATGTCGCGGCAGGAAAACCGGGTCGCGGCCTATGTGCTCGACAATCTCGACCGCGCCGTGCACCAGAATCTCGGGGAAATCGCTGCCGGTGCGGATGTTTCCGTCGCCACCGTGAACCGGTTTTGTCAGACGCTCGGGTGCAGCGGGTTCAAGGAGTTCCGCATCCGGCTGGCGATGAACGTCTCCGCCTCGATGCACTATCTCGGCAATCCCGCCACCGTGCCCACCCGGCCCGACGACCTGATCGGCCAGATCGTCGACGGCATGACTGCCGCGCTGGAACAGACCCGCAGCACACTCGACCCCGCCGCGCTGGAGCGGGCGGCGGAGGCGCTGGCGGGCTCGGAGCGGATCGTTTTCCTCGGCGTGGGCGGCGGTTCCGCCGTGCTCGCCCGTGACGCCGCCAACCGGTTCTTCCGGCTCGGCAAGGCGAGCGAGGCCCATGCCGACGGCTATCTGGCGCGCATGCTCGCCGCCACGCTGGAGCCCGGCCACGCGCTGGTCGCGCTCTCGCAGAGCGGCCGGCCCGCCGAGCTTACCGACGCGGTGCAGATCGCCCGTCAATACGGCGCCGAGACCATCGCGGTCACCCGCCCGGCGACGCCGCTGGCGGAGCTTTGCGATATCGCGATCACCCTCGACCCGCCCGAGGCGGCGGATCTCTTCAAACCCACCGCCTCGCGCGTGGCCTTCATGGCGGTCATCGACATGCTCGCCGCCGCCACCGCGGCCAGAACGCCGGATGTCTCCCGCGAAAAGCTGCGCCGCATCCGCACTGCGCTGGCGCCCCTCAACCCGACGGACAAACCGCATCCGATCGGCGACTGACCCACAAAGGACCCCCCGATGGACGACACGAATTTCCTGCTGATCTGCGTCGACCAATGGCCCGGCCATCTGATCGAGGCCGCAGGCCGCAGCGACATCGAAACGCCGACACTCAACCGGCTCTGCGCCAGCGGCACGCGGTTTTCCCGCGCCTATTCCGAAACCCCGATCTGCGGCCCGGCGCGGCGCGGGCTGATGACCGGCACCAATGCGCGCGCCCATGGCGACCGCCGCTTCCGCCCCGATCTGCGCATGCCCGACATGCCGACGCTCGCGGGATGTTTCCGCGCCGCCGGATACCAGACCAATGCCATCGGCAAGCTGCATGTCTTCCCGCCCCGCGACCGGATCGGCTTTGACGATGTGAAGCTCGCCGAAGAGGGCCGCTCGGGGCTCGACGGGTTCGACGATTACGATGAATATCTCGGCGAACAGGGCCATGCGGGCGAGCAGTTCATGCATGGCATGAGCAACAACGAATATTCCTGGCGCCCCTGGCATCTGGATGAGCGCCACCACGTCACCAACTGGACCACCCGCGAGGCCTGCAAGACGATCAAGCGTCGCGATCCCACGCGCCCGGCCTTTTGGCACGTCTCCTACACCCACCCGCACCCGCCGCTGGCGCCTCTGGCGGAGTATCTTGACCGCTACCGCATGCGCGACGTGCTGCCGCCGGTCGAAAGCGACTGGTCTGCCGACGCGGACCTGCCCTATGCGCTGGCCAACATGCGCGCGTACTGGGACCGGCTGACGCCCGAACGGCTGACCGAGGCGCGGCGTGCCTATTACGCGCTCTGCACCCATATCGACCACCAGATCCGCCTGATCCTCGGCACGCTGCGCGAGGAGAACCTGCTGGAAAACACCGTGATCGGGTTCATCGCCGATCACGGCGACATGCTGGGCGATCACGGGCTCTATGCCAAGCGCGCCATGCTCGAAGGCTCGGTCGGCATTCCGATGATCCTGCTCGACCGGCCGGATGGCGACCGGTTCGCGGCGGGGGCGGTCGATACCCGGCTCGCCGGGTTGCAGGACATCATGCCCACCCTGCTCGACATGGCGGGGATCGAGATCCCCGAAAGCTGCTGCGGCGAGTCGCTCGCAGGGCCCGCGCAACGCGATTATCTCTATTGCGAGGCGATGGAAGGCGCCGGCGCCATGCGCATGGTCACCGACGCGACGCACAAGCTGATCTGGTATCCGGCGGGCAACCGGGTGCAGCTCTTCGATCTCGCGAACGACCCGAACGAGACCCGCGATCTTTCTGCCGATCCCGCCAGCGCCGAGATCCGCGCCGCGCTGGAGCGGCGGCTGATCGGAGAGCTCTATGGCGAAGACCTGTCCTGGGTCAGCAACGGCCAACTCGTCGGCTGCCCCGCGCCCGAGCGCGCGGCCATGGACAATCGCGGCCTGACCGGTCAGCGCGGTCTTCAGTTCCCCCCCGTCAAACCCCTTGATCCCTCCGTGGTGATCGAGCCGGGTGCAAAGGCGGGCTGACGCAAACGCGCCCCGGCCGGGAGACCGCTCCGGGCCGGGGCGGCCCGGTCAGCCGGGCAGCGTGATCTGAAGCTTGACGTCCGTGGGCCGCGCCTCGACCGCGCGGTCGAAGGCCTCGACCGACTGCTCGAAGGGAAAGGTGCCCGAGATCAGCGGCTTGAGGTCGATCTTTCCCGAGGCGATCAGTTCAATGGCGCGGTCGTAGACATTGGCGTAGCGGAACACCGTCTCCATTCGCAGCTCCTTGGCCTGCGCCGCGACGAGATCGAAGCGGAAATCGTCCACGGGCATGCCGACAAAGACCACGCAGCCGCCCGGGCGGGGCGTTGCGAAGAGGGTCTTGAACGCTGACGGATGCCCCGAGCATTCGAACACCACATCCGCGCCCCAGCCGCCGGTGGCCTCCAGCACCTGCGTCTCCACCGGCTGCGCCGGGTTGAGCGCGATCACGCCGTCGTACTGGCCCGCGACCTGGAGTTTCTCGGCCACCACGTCATAGATCATCACCCGCGCGCAGCCGCCCGCGAGCGCCGCCAGTGCGGTCATCACGCCGATGGGGCCGGCGCCGATCACGAGGCCCACATCGCCGGGCACAATATTTGCCTTGGCGGCGGCCTGCATGCCGATGGCGAAAGGTTCGACCATGGCGCCTTCGGCAAAGCTGACGTTGTCCGGCAGCTTGTAGGTAAAGGCCGCCGGATGCACGACCGAGGGCGTCAGGCAGCCGTGGATCGGCGGCGTGGCCCAGAAGGTCACCGCCGGATCGACGTTGTAGATGCCGAGCTTGCTGGCGCGCGACGTCATGTCGGGAATCCCCGGCTCCATGCACACCCGGTCGCCCACGGCCAGATGGCTCACCCTGTCGCCCACCGCCGTCACCGTGCCCGCCGCCTCGTGACCCAGCACCATCGGCTCGTTGACCACGAATTGCCCGATGCGGCCATGCGTGTAGTAATGCACGTCAGAGCCACAGATCCCGACGGTGTGGATGGCGATCTGCACGTCGTCGGGGCCGAGGCTTTGAGCAAGGTCGATGTCGCGGATCGAAAGCTTGCCCTTCTCTTCGAGCACGAGGGCTGTCTGTTCCGTCATTTTCTGGATCCTGGATGGGTGGTCAGGCGCTGACGCGATGACCGTTGCGGAAGATATGCAGCTTGTCGGAGGCCGGGGTCAGCACCACCTCGCGGTCGAGCCAGTCCGAGGCCTCACGCCCGCACCGCACGATCATCGCACTGTGTTCGGTGCTGACATGGGCGTAGCTGTCGCTGCCAAGCTGCTCGATCAGGGTGATCCGGCCGGACCAGCCGCTGCCCTCGGTCGACAGGGTGATGTCCTCGGGCCGGACGCCGAGCAGATCACCCCCATGGGCCTCTGCCTCGGCACCCTCGATCATGTTCATCTTGGGCGACCCGATGAAGCCGGCCACAAACGGCGTCTGCGGCGTGTCGTAAAGCTCCAGCGGTGCGCCAACCTGCTCGATATTTCCCTTGTTCAGCACCACGATGCGGTCGGCCATCGTCATCGCCTCGACCTGGTCATGGGTGACATAGATCATCGTCGCCTTGAGCCGCTTGTGCAGCTCCATGATCTCGACCCGCATCTGCCCGCGCAGCGCCGCGTCGAGATTGGACAGCGGCTCGTCGAACAGAAACACCTTGGGGTGGCGCACAATGGCCCGCCCGATGGCGACCCGTTGACGCTGGCCGCCGGAGAGCTGCTTGGGCTTGCGGTCGAGCAGCGGGTCGAGTTGCAGAATCTTGGAGGCCTCCTCGACGCGGGCATCGATCTCGGCGGGATCGGTCTTGGCGAGGCGCAGCCCGAAACTGATATTTTCGCGCACGCTCATATGCGGATAGAGCGCATAGCTCTGGAACACCATGGCGATACCACGATCCGAGGGCTGCTTGCCCAGCACGTTGTCGCCGTCGATCTTCATCCCGCCGGTGGTGGGATCGTCGAGCCCGGCGATCATCCGCAGCAGCGTGGACTTGCCGCAGCCCGAAGGGCCGACCAGCACGGTGAACGAACCCGAGGGAATGGTGAGGTCCAGCTCGGGAATGACCTCGACCGGGCCGAAGCTCTTGGTGAGTTTGTTGAGAGTGACGTCTGCCATCGGGTTTCCTTCCATCCGGGTCCGGGCGGACCTAGAAATTCGCCACGCGCTCAGGACCCGCGCCGGTGACGCGCATCATGGCGGAGAAATGTTTCAGAACCAGTTCGGCGCGCAGCCCGGCGCTGCCCTCGTCGGTCCAGAGGTCGTGCAACTCGCCGGGATCGGCGGCAAGGTCGAAAAGCTCGCCGGTTTCGAGATCGTGATAGACAACGAGCTTGTGGCGCCCATCGAAATACATCGACCCGCGCGAGCCGGTGCTGCCGGGAAAGGCCAGCGCATCGTGATATTCGCAGAGCACATAGGGCTTGATCTCGTCTGTGGGCGCTTGCCCGGTCAGCACCGGCCAGAGCGAGCGGCCCTGATTCTGTGCGGGCACCGTGAGCCCCGCCGCGTCGCAGAGCGTGGCGGGAATGTCGACCAGTTCGGCCAGGCCGGTGGCCTTCACGCCCTGCTGCACCCGGCCCGGCTGCGACAGGATCATCGGAACATGCACCAGCCCCTCGTAGAAGCGGCAGCCCTTGTAGAGCAGCCCGTGATCGCCCAGCATCTCGCCGTGATCGCTCATAAAGAGGATCAGCGTGTCCTGCCGCTGGCCGCTGGCGTCGAGCCTGTCGAGAAGCTGGCCGACCATGTCATCGACCATCGCCACCATGGCGTAATAGGCCGCGCGCACCGCCAGCACGTCGTAGCGTTCGGGCGGGCTGTCATGGGTCGCTGCTTCCGGTGCGCCCGGATCGGGCAGGCGCATCGGATCGCCCGGCGTCTGCGTCTGCTGATCCACGCCCTTCAGCCGGTGGTGATGCGCAAGATCGCTCTCGGCGAAGACCGGGGGCGGCATATCCGCCGGATCGAAACGGTCATACCACGATTTGGGCGGATCGAAGGGCGGGTGCGGATCGTAGACATTGATCGTCAGCATCCACGGCCGCCCGTCGGCGCGGTCGATAAAGCTCAGGGCGCGGTCCGCCGCCCAGGCGACTTGGCTATGCTCGGCGGCGACCGGATGGCTGATGAGGTCATGGCTTTCGTCGAAGGCCGCCGCGCTTTGGCCGCGCTCGGCGAGCCAGTCGGCATAATCGTGCCCCTCGGGCCAGTCGTTGCCCGGGTGCTGGGACCAGTAGAATTCTTCATAGCCGTCGCGCTCGGGCCGCGTCTCGATCCGGTTCTGCGCCGCCGAGAGATGCAGCTTGCCGATCAGCCCGGTTCGGTAGCCGGCATCGCGAAAGATCTGCGGCACCAGTGTCAGGTGGTCGGGGAAATAAGCGTTGCCGTTGCGCTGCACCTGATGCGCGGCGGGGTACATGCCGGTCAGGAAGGAGCTGCGGCTGGGGGTGCAGATCGGGCTCTGGCAATAGGCGCGGGTAAAGGCAGTGCCTTCCTCCGTCAGCCGGTCGAGATGCGGGGTCTGCGCCGCCGTGGCGCCGAGCGCCCGGATCGTGTCCCAGCGCTGCTGGTCGGTACAGATCCACAGAATGTTGGGTCGGGTCATCGGGCAAGGCTCTTGCGTTGCCGCGCCGCTGGCGCGGTGGCGTGAATACGGATCGGCAGCAGACCGGCGGCGGCAGAGAGGAGAGACCTGCCGCCGCCGGCCATCGCGTCAGGGCCTCAGTCGAGGTAACCGCCGCGCTTGAGGATGCGCGTCACGTCCTCCTGCGCCTCGTCGAGCGCCTCTTGTGCAGAGGCTTCTCCGGTTACGATCTCCTGAAGGGCAAGGCCCACGCGGTCGCCCATCGACCGGAATTCCGGGATCGGCAGGCGGTAGAGCGGGTCACCGGCAGCGAGCGCCTCGGCATAGGCTTCGGTGAAGGAGCCGTTGCCGAAATCATAGCCATGCGCTTCGATGAAGTCGGGATCTTCCCAGACCGAGTCGCGGGTCACGGCCACGAAGGGCGAATTCAGCGTCACCGCCTTCACGGTTTCCTTCGAGGTCGCCCAGAGCACGAAATCCTGCGCGGCTTCGAGGTTGCGCGACGCCGCGCCGACGGCCCAGCCCTGTGCGGTGAACGGCGCTTGCAGCCCGGCCGAGCCACCCGGCGGCGGAGCAAAGCCCAGCTTGCCGCTGACCTTGGACAGTTCGGGGTCGAGAATGCGGCCCGCCAGCGGCGCGCCTTCGACGACCATCGGCACGTTGCCCTGCTGGATCGCGACAACCACGTCGTCATAGCCTGCGGAAACCGAGCCCGGAATGCCGTGTTCGGTGAGCAGCTCGGCGTAGATCTCGGCGGCACGCACCGCTTCGGGCGAGTTGACCGTCGGGGTCATGTCATTGGGGAAATCCGCGACCCAGTGGCCGCCTTCACCCAGCATGATCTGCGTCCAGTACCAGATGTTCTCCGAGGTGTTGGGTTTGCCGCGCAGCGCGGTGCAGGGAGCGATGCCCTTTTCCTTCAGCGTCTCGCACATGGCGAGCATGTCCTCGAAGGTGGCGGGCGGCGCATCGACACCGGCCTCGGAAAGCTGCTCGGCGTTCCAGTAGTAGAGCTGCGTGGCGGCGAAATAGGGCACGCCATAGATCTCACCGTCATAGGTGAAGGCTTCGCGGGTCGAGGCGATCAGATCCTCCGCGTCGTAAGCGGCATCCGCCGCCATCGCCTCGCCCAGCGGCGCCAGGCGACCGCCGGCGGCATAGCGCGGCACGTCCGAGGCTTCGAGGAAGAAGACGTCATAGGCCGCAGAGCCGGTGGACAGCTCGACACCCACCTTCTGCACCGCCTGCCCGAAGGCGTAGAGGTCGAAAACCACCCGCGCGCCGGTCTCTTCTTCATATTCGTTGATCATCGCCTCTACGGCGGAGTCCCAGGGCTGCTGGGTGCTGAGCACGCGCAGGGTGACGCCTTCATAGGGCTTGTCCTGGGCACTGGCGACACCTGCCGTCAGCGCGGCGAGCGCGACACCTGTCGCCAGCCTGTTTACAAAGCGTTTCATGGTTTTCCTCCCTTGGTGAAACATCGTCGTCATCCCTTCACCCCTCCGGCGGAGGTCTGGACGAAATACTTGCGGATACCGATTGCGAAGATGGCGACGGGCAGCAGGATCAGGATGCCGGCGGCGGCGATCTTGCCCCATTCGGTGCCCTCGTAGCCCATGTAGTTCAGGATCGCGACGGCGGCGGTCTTGCTCTCGAAGCGGGTCATGGTCAGCGCGAATAGGAACTCGTTCCACGAAAAGATGAAAACGAGGATCGCGGCCGAGGCGATGCCCGGCGCCGCCATCGGCAGCGCCACGCGTGTGAAGGTCTGCCAGCGGGTCGCGCCATCGACAAAGGCGGCTTCCTCGATCTCGGCGGGCACGCCGTCGAAAAAGGAAATCAGGATCCAGATCGCCAGCGGCGCGGTAAACACCGTGTTGATCAGGATAAGCCCGGTCTTGGTGTCCATGAGCCCAAGCTCGTTGAAGGCCATGAAATAAGGGATCACATAGATCATCCCCGGCGCGGCGCGCACCAGCAGCACCCATGACAGCAGCCCCACCTTGGTCTTCGAGCGGAGCCGCGACAGCCCGTAGGCGGCGGGCAGCGCCAGGATCATCGACAGGATGACCGTGCCGCTCGACACCAGGATCGAGTTCAGGAACGAGTGCATGAAATCCCGGTCGCCCAGAACCTCGCGATAATTGTCGAGTGTGACTGTCGCGATCAGCCGCGGCGGGTCGGCGAAGATGTCGAGCTGCCCCTTGAACGATGTAGACAGCAGCCAAACAATCGGCGCCAGCAGGAACAGGATGAACGCGAAGGCGACAACATAGCAGAAGATCTTTTCCCGGGTGCGCAGCATCAGCGGGCCTCCTCGCGGCTTTCGCGGCGCGCGATATTGATCAGGAAGGGGGAGCAGATGCCCATCATCACCACGAAGAAGAAAAAGATGATCGTGGCGGCATAGTCGACGCGCAGGTATTCGAACCCGTTGACATAGGCATAGTAGTTGATCGGCTCGGTGGCGCCCGCAGGCCCGCCGCCGGTCAGCACGAAGATGATCGGAAAGATCGCCAGCGCCTCCAGAATGCGGAACACGGCGACGGTGAGGATTACCGGGCGGATCTCGGGCAGCGAGATGTGCCAATGCGCCTGGAACCACGAGGCGCCGTCGATGCGGGCGGCCTCGTATTGCTCTTCGCCGAGGCTTTCGAGCGCCGAGAGCATCAGAAGCGCGACAAAGGGCGTGCCGACCCAGACCGAGGTAACGATGACGAGTGTCAGGGCGCTGCCGGGCATGCTGAGCAGATCGAGACTCAGATCCACGCCGATGACATGGCCGAGATAGCTGAGACCGCCCGCACCTGGCACGATGAACAGCTTCCAGACAAGGCCGCTGACGGCCGGCGGGATCACCGCTGGCAGCAGGAAAGCCATGCGCATCCAGCCGGTGCCGGGCAGCTTTTCCTTGAGCACCATCGCCAGCAGCAGCCCGATGACGATCTGAAGCGCGACGGGAATGAAGATCAGCTTGGCGGTGACAGTCAGCGAATTGAGAAAGCGCGAATCCTGGAAAAGCTCGAAATAGTTTTCGAGGCCGGCAAAGCGGGTCATGCCGGGCATTGTGAGATCGACATAGAATAAACTGATACCGAGCGTCACGAGGATCGGTAGCACAGTGATCGCCACCAGTGCCAGAAAGGTGGGCATGATAAGGGGCCAAAGACCCCTATTGGTTTTTCCGGGCATACTGCCTCCTCCTCGCGGAGGGTGTCGCAGAATGTTCCCCTTCCCGCAAATATCAAATTCGAATAAGGTATCAACAAAACGCATACCATGAGGCCGCGCGATGCTCGTCGACTACCAACGCTTCCTTGCGGTTGCGGACCGCCGCAACATCTCTTCCGCAGCGGACGAGCTGAACGTCTCGCAGCCGGCGCTGTCCCGCACCATCCGGCAGCTCGAAGACGCCTTCGGCACGCGCCTTTTCCGCCGCACCGGGTCGGGCATGGAGCTGACCGAAGCCGGGCGGACGCTCTATCTCTATGCCAGCCGAGCGGTGCGGGCCTTGCAGAGTGCGCAGGAGGAGATCGGCCATTTCGTCGAACAGCAGCGGCTGACATTGCGGGTCTGCTGCGGCGACAGCTGGGGCTATGGCGTGCTGCCTGAAGTGGTCAACGCCTTCGCCGCCGAGGCCCCCGAGGTCACCGTGCAGGTGGATCTGCTGGAGCACAACGCGCGGCTGCGCGGTATCGAAACCCGGAACTACGATCTCGCGTTCGGTATCGTCGCGCCTGAAACCCTCGCGACCGGGCGCTATGTTTTCGAACCGCTGCTTCAGGCACCCTACGACATCTATTGCGACGCGGCCCATCCGTTGCTGGACCGGCCGAAGATCGCGCGCGCCGATCTGCTCGATTATCATTGGATCAATCACCGCTTCGAATACGACTTCGATCCCAGCCTTGCCCTGCGCACACGCAGGGTCTTTGCGCGGCGCAGCAACACCATGCTGCATGCGCTGGAGACCATGCGCGGTTCGCAACTGTTGCTTTCGACGGCCAAAACCATGGCGCCGATCTTCCAACGCTTCGATCTCGTGCCGCTGATGGAAGACCCCGAGAGCCCGAATTTCGTTTCGGGCATTCTTTGCCTGTCGCGGGTCGAACTGTCCTCCGTGACGCGGCGCTTCCTGGCGCTGACACGCGCTTCCTGCCTGCGCCGCTGGGGACCGGTGGGCGAGCTGCGCGCCGCACTGCCCGAAGCCACGCCCTGACGGCCGGTCCGCCGCGCCTATCCGGCGGGCGGATATGCCGCCTTGGCCCGGCGCGCATGGGCTCCTATAAGAGCCACCGCTCCTGCTTGCTGAACGAAAGCCTTTCCATGTCCGAGGAAAAACCGACCTGTTGTGCCCCCGCCGGCGGTGAGCAGATCACCGACGCGCATCTGCGCCGGGCGCTTGTGATCGGCCCTGCCGATGACAGCACCCGGGCCGCGCTGGCTGCGGAGCTGCGCCCGATCCCCGGCGGTTTCTTTGAGATGGGGGCGCGCAAATCGACCTTTGCCGCCGATCTCGACAGCCCGCGCCGCCGGGTGCGGCTCGACCCGTATCGCATCTCGGCGACCGCCGTCAGCAATGCAGAGTTCGCCCGCTTCGTGGCCGCCAGCGGATACCGCACGGTCGCCGAGCACGAGGGCTGGAGCTATGTCTTTCACCTGCTGCTGGCGCGCCCCGATGACTGGCCGGAGCATCCGCCGGGCCTGCGCTGGTGGCGCAAGGTCGACGGGGCCTACTGGGCCGCGCCCGAAGGCCCCGGCAGCGATGTGACGACCCGCGAAGACCACCCGGCGACGCATATCACCTGGTACGACGCGCTGGCTTATACCCGCTGGGCCGGGCTGCGCCTGCCGAGCGAAGCCGAATGGGAGCGCGCCGGACGCGGCGGGCTGGTCAACAAGAAATTCCCCTGGGGCAACGAGCTGGTGCCCGGCGGCGCCTATGCCATGAACACCTGGCAGGGCCGCTTTCCCGACGAGAACAGCGCCGAGGACGGCTTTGTCGGCACCGCCCCGGTGACCGCCTATGAGCCGAACGGCTACGGGCTCTACAATATGACCGGCAATGTCTGGGAATGGGTCGCCGACTGGTTTGGCCCGCGCGCGCCCGGCCCTGGCCCGCTGCGCAACCCCAAGGGCCTCGAGAGCGGCACGGGCAAGGTGCAGCGCGGCGGATCGTTCCTCTGCCATGTCAGTTATTGCGACCGCTACCACGTCCATTCCCGCACGAAGAACGACCCCGACAGCTCGACCTCGAACAGCGGGTTCCGCGTGGCCGGTGACGCGGGCTAACCGCCCTCGACCGCCGCCAGGATGGCGCGGCGCAGCCTCTCGGTGAAGTCCCGTGTCACCGGGCGGTCCGCCACCAGCTCGCGGCAGCACAGGCTGACCGGCATGTCCCAGAGCGGCTCTTCGAGCGGCAGCGTCACGAGGTCGTCGTCGCGCATCGCCGAGGCCAGCGAAGAGATCACCACCATCACCGCATCCGTGCCACGCACAAAGGTGCTGAGCGCGGCGACCGAATTCGCCCGCATCGCCATGCGCGGCGGCGCCAGCCCGTGGCGCGCGGTCAGCAGCGCCGCCAACTGCACAAAGCTGTCGTCGTCGTAAAAGCCCACCCAGTCATAGCCCGCGAGCTGCCGGACACCGACCAGCCCCTGCCCCACCAGCGGGTGATCATGCGACACGACCAGCCGCATCGGCAGGGTCACAAGCTGTTCGCGCCGCGCGTCGCTCAGCTCGTGACCGGCCAGCCCGCCCGCCACCAGAAGCAGGTCGATGCGCCCTTCGGCGAACTGCATGGCGAGTTGGTCGCCCACTCCGGTCAGCAGGTCGATGGCAAGGTCGGGATAATCCCGCCGCATGTCGCGCAGCACCTGCGGCAGCACCGTCGCCGACCAGGCCACCCCCGCGCCGATGCGCAGCGCCTTCAGTTCCTCCTGCGCCTGACGCGAGGCGGTGCGCAGCGCGCCCGCGTGGCGGTAGAACAGCTCTCCCGCCGGGGTCAGCGTAACCCCCTTGACCGAGCGCTCGAAAAGCGTCGCGTCGATGTCCTGTTCGAGATTGCGCAGGCTGACTGTCAGCGCCGGTTGCGACAGGCCCAGCGTCTCGGCGGCGCGGTGGATATTGCCCGCATCGGCGGTGGCCAGGAAATGCAGCAGCCGGCGGTTCAGGAAGGCATCGTAGGAGGACATTGATAAATTTTCTGTATCACTAACTGCTCCATTTCTATTTTACACTATCGTTATGTTTCGTCCATGGTCCCGTCCGGACCGGAGGAGCCATGCGCACAGTTTTCCTGCTTTTCGACAGCCTGAATCGCTCGGCGCTCGGCGCCTATGGCGGCGATGCCATCGCCACGCCGAATTTCGACCGGCTCGCCGCGCGTTCGATGAGCTTCGACCAGCATTATACCGGCTCGCTGCCCTGCATGCCCGCGCGGCGCGATCTGCACACCGGGCGGCTGAACTTCATGCACCGCTCCTGGGGGCCGCTCGAGGCCTTCGACAACTCCTTTGCCGACTGCCTGCGCGACAAGGGCGTCTATTCGCACCTCATCACCGATCATGTGCATTACTTCGAGGATGGCGGCGCGGGCTTTCACACCCGCTTCGACAGCTGGGAGTTCATCCGCGGGCAGGAATACGACCCCTGGGTGCCGATGGTGGCGCCGCCGATGGAAAAATTCCGCCGCGAATTCTCGGAGAAGCACTATCCGCTCGACCGCTCCAGCAAGCGGTTCCAGCATATGGTGAACCGCGAGGTCATGCAGGACGAGGCCGATTTTCCCGGGCCGAAATGCTTTGCCGCGGGTTTCGATTTCCTCGACCGCAACCGCGACGCGGACGACTGGCTGCTGATGCTGGAATGTTTCGACCCGCACGAGCCGTTCCACGCGCCCGAGCGGTTCCGCGAGGCCTTCCCCACCGGTTACAATGGCGGCGCGCTCGACTGGCCCTATTACGCCCGCGTCACCGAAAACCAGGCCGAGATGGACGAGATCCGCGCCAATTACGCCGCGCTGGTGGCGATGTGCGACGAGTATCTGGGGCGTCTGCTGGATTATTTCGACCGGCATGACATGTGGAAGGACACCGCGCTCGTGGTCACCACCGACCACGGCTTCCTGCTGTCGGAGCATGGCTGGTGGGGCAAATGCCGGATGCCCTATTACGAGGAAATCAGCCACATCCCGCTGATGATCCACGATCCGCGCACCCCGCAGGCCGCCGGCACCCGCTGCGCTGCGGTCACCCAGACGCCGGACATCATGCCGACCCTGCTGGGGCTGCACGACGCGGACCTGCCGCCGGAGGTGCGCGCGCATGACCTTGCGCCGCTGCTGGCGGGCACGTCCGGCAAGGTCCGGGACAGCGCGGTGTTCGGCATCTTCGGCGGACCGGTGGGCATCGCCGACGGGCGGCATGTCCTCTATCACTACCCTGTGGACTGGCGCGCCCCGGGGCTGAAGGAATACACCCTCGCGCCACAGCACATGACCGGGCATTTCACCGCCGCCGAGCTGAAGACCGCCACCATGGTGCCGGGCTTCGACTTTACCAGGGGCGTGCCGCTGATGGCCATCGACGCCCTGCCCGACGCCAAGCGCGTGCCGATGAATGACGGGCTGGGCTTTGACGACGACGAGACCCGGCTCTACGACCTCGCCGCCGATCCGGCGCAGAAGGCGCCGGTGACAAACCACGCGGTGCAGGCCCGCCTCGTGGCGCAGGCCGCCGCCGAATTCCGCGCACATGACGCGCCCGCTGAAACCTATGACTGGTACGGGCTGACCCTGAAAGAAACCGCATGATTGGGAGGAACATCATGACACTGACATCTCGCCTCGTCGCGGCGGCCCTCGGGCTCGCCGCGCTGGCCGGCCCCGCGCTGGCAGACTTCCCCGAGCGCAATATCGAAAGCATCTACCCCTGGGCGCCCGGCGCCACCATGGCAGCCAGCCAGGTGATCGCCGACGCCATGGGCGACGAGCTGGGCGTGAACATCTCGGTGGTCTCGACCCCCGGCGCGGGCGGCGTGAAGGCCTTCGAGACCGCGCTGTCGCGCGATGCCGACGGCTATACGCTCTTCGACGGCTATGTCGCGCCGCTGGTCATCCAGCCGATGAAGGGCAATGCCGACTGGACCTATCAGGACTTCACCCCGCTCTGGTCGGCCACCTCGAACAGCTTTGCCATCGCCGTGCGCGCCGATGATGATCGGTTCGACGATCTCTCTGACCTCATTGCCTATATGAAAGAGAACCCCGGCGATCTGCGCTACTCTCCCGGCGTGGCGGGCGGCATCCCGCATATGGTCGGCGCCGCGACGCTGATGGCCACCGACACCGTCGCGCAGCTGGTCCCTTACCCCGAAATCGACGTGGCCGTGCGCGACATGCGCGGCGGCATCCTCGATTTCATGGTCACCAATCCCGGCGTCTATAATGTCAACAAGGCCGACATGAAGGTGCTGGCGGTGCTGTCCGACATGGAGGATGCCTCGGCCACCTATGGCGGCGCGCCGCTGGTCGGCGCGTTCGACATCGACATCGGCATGGCCAATCTCAGCCCCTCGGGCTGGAACTGGTGGCTCGTGCGCAAGGACACGCCCGAGGATGTCGTGACCACCCTGCGCAACGCCATGGAAGCGGCGCTGAACCGCGACGACGTGCGCCAGCGTCTGCTGGATATGGGCTATGTGCCGACCGGCTTTTCGCCCGATCAGTACGAGGAAATCGTCGGCGCCGTCGCCGGCGAGCTGGAGCACGGCCAGAAAGCCATCGAGTGGGAAACCGAGAAGCTGAACGGGCTCTGACCCGACGCTTTGCACAGGCGTTCGGGCGGCACGCTACAGCGGCCGCCCGTCCTGCTTTCGCCGCAACCGGAAGACCAACCAACATGAAACTGCGTGAACATGCCTATGACTGGCTTGCCTGGCTGCTGATCGGCGCGGTGCCGCTGCTGATCTTCTGGCAGAACGCGACCTCCCTGACCGAGCAGAGCGTGGCCTCGGGCGGGCCGATGTCCAACGCTGCCGCCTATCCCGCGATCATCGCCTGGATCCTGCTTGGGCTGACCGCGATCAACGCGCTGCGCATCCTCGCCGGGCGGATCTCGCAGCACTCGCCGCTCGACCCAACGCCGACCACGCGGCTTGCCCTGATCGCGACCGTGCTTTTCGTGGCCTATCTGCTGTGCCTCGGCTGGCTGGGTTATTACATCGCGACGCCGGTCCTGCTGACGCTGCTCTTTGCGATGCTCGGCCTCGGCCCCATCGCTTCGCTGGCAGGCGCCGTCGCCGCCACGCTGATCGTGGCCGCCGTGTTCGAAGGACTGCTGAACGTGGTCCTGCCGCTCGGCATCTTCAACTTCACCCTGTTCGGATAGGCCGCGTCCCGTGTTCGACCTGCTGCTTGAGGGCGCGCCCCTCTATTTCTCTCCCGCCTCGGTGCTGCTGACGGTGCTGGGCATCATCGGCGGGCTCGTCATCGGCGTGCTGCCCGGGCTCGGGCCGCTGATGGGGATCGTGCTGCTGCTGCCCGTGGCGTTCCATCTCGAGCCGATCCCCGCCATGGCGATGCTGATCGCGGTCTATGTCGGCGGCTCCGCCGGGGGCTCGATCTCGGCCATTCTGCTGCGCATTCCCGGCACACCGCTGGCCGCCGCGACGCTCTTTGACGGCTACCCGCTGGCACAGAAGGGCCGCAGCCAGGACGCGATTGGCCTCTCGATCACCGCCTCCTCGCTGGGCGGGCTGGTCGCGGGTATCGTGCTGATTTTCTTCTCGCCGGTTCTGGCCGATTTCGCGCTGAATTTCGCGCCGCCGGAATATGCCGCCATGGCGCTGCTCGGTCTGCTGACCATCGCCGTGGTCTCCGAAGGCTCGGCCATCAAGGGCATGCTGGCGGGCGGGCTCGGGCTGGCGGTGGCGACGGTGGGCACCGATGAGTTCACCCAAGCCTATCGCTACACCTTCGGCACGATCAACCTGACCTCGGGTCCGAACCTCGTGGCGGTGGTGGTGGGGCTTTTCGCGCTGTCGGAGCTTTTCGTGCAGATCGAGGGCGGCAATTTCCGCGACCGCCCGCAGATCCAGAAGCTGCGCATCTCGTTCCGCGCTTTCCGCCTGATCGTCAATCACCGCTGGAACGTGGTGCGCTCGGCGCTGCTGGGCACCGGGCTTGGCGCCATTCCCGGCGCCGGCGGCGATGTCAGCGCCTTTGTCTCCTACGCCGTGGCCAGGCGCCTGGCCTCGGAAGAGGAAGCCTATGGCGAAGGCGCCGAGGGCGGGGTCGTCGCCACCGAAGCGGCCAACAATGGCACCTGCGGCGGCGCTCTGATCCCGACGCTGTCGCTGGGCATTCCGGGCGACGCCTCGACCGCGGTGCTGCTGGGGGCGCTGTTCCTGCTGGGCTTCTTCCCCGGCCCCGAGCTCTTCCAGTACCACGCCGATGTGGCGGGCGGGATCTTTCTCGCCTATCTCGCCAGCAATGTGGTGTTGATCGTGCTGGGCATCGTGCTGGTGCCGTTCTTTGGCACGGTGCTGAAAGTGCCCAAGGCCTGGCTGCTGCCGCTGGTGCTGCTGCTCTCGACGATGGGCACCTATGCGTTGCAGAACTCGGTCTTCGATCTTTGGGTGATGCTGGCCTTTGGCGGCATCGGCTATGTGCTGCGCAAGGCGCATTACCCGCTGGCGCCGATCATCATCGGCATGATCCTCGGGCCGGTGCTGGAGAACAATTTCCGCCGGGCGCTGCTGCTGTCGCGCGACGGGCCGATGATCTTTCTCGAACGCCCTATCAGCGCGACGATCCTCGCCATCGCGGCGGTGATGTTGGTCTATGTGACGATCACCACGGTACGCCCGCGCAAACGGAGCTGAGGCGGCTGCATGGACAAGGGCCGGGGCGGAAGATCCGCGCCGGCCCGTTCATATCCCTCAACCGGCAAGCCGGTCGAACGGAATCAGCGCCCCGCGCCAGCCGACGACCTTCCGCGCCAGCGCCTGGGCCTGCGCTACCGCCTCTTGCGCATCGCTCCCCGTCAGCCGCGCCGCCAGATAGCCGCCGTTGAAACTGTCCCCGGCACCGGTGGTGTCGATCGGGCGTGCCACCGCCTCGGGCGTGCGGGTGAAGCGCGCGCCCTCCGCCACGACATGCACCGGCCCCGCGCCGTTCTTCACCACCACCTCGGCACAGCCGAGCGCCGTATAGCGGGCCAGCGTCGCCTCCGGATCGGCATCGCCGAAATGCGCCGCCTCGTCATCGAAACTGGGCAATGCGATGCCCGCCAGCGCGGCAAAGCGCGTCACCTCGCGGCACATGGTCTCGCTGTCTTCCCAGAGACGCGGACGCAGGTTCGGGTCGAAGACCACCTTCACCGTATCGGGCAGCGCCGCAAGCGCCGCGTGCAACCGGTCGCGATCCTCCTGTGGCAGGATCGCGACGGTGATGCCCGAAAGGTGGATCACGTCGCAGCCCTCCAAGGCCGCCGCCAGCCGCGCCGGATCCTCAGCCAATGTGCGCGCGGCAGAACTGTCGCGCCAATAGGTAAAGCTGCGCTCGCCATCCTTCAGGGCGATCATATAAAGCCCCAGCGTGCGTTTGGGATGGGTGAAGAGCCGATCGGCCTCGATCCCCGCCCCCTCCAGCAGCGCCCGCAGCCCCGCCGAAGGCTCGTCCGCCCCGACCCCGGTGTAATAGGCCACCTGCCAGCCGGACGGCAGCATGGCGCGGGCATACCAGGCAGTGTTCAGCGTGTCGCCCGCATGGCCTGCGCGAAACAGCCCCGGCTCGCCCGAGGGCGCCAGTTCGACAAGGGCCTCGCCCACGGATAGCAGCCTTGGCATTGTGTCGCCTCCTCAGTGATTGTTGCGCGGCATATGCTTGCGCGCGATATCGCGGAACTCCGGCGCGCCCTTCAGCACCATGCCGTCGCAGAGCTGCGCCACACCGGCGCGGAACATCGCCTGCCACGGCGTCTGGCTTTCCGGCACGGCATAGCCGCCCTCCGCCTCCAGCGCCGCACGACGCTCGGCCAGCTCTGCCTCGGTCAGCTTCACATCGACCCGCGCCTTGCGCAGATCCACGCGGATGCGGTCGCCATTGCGCAAAAGCGCCAGATTGCCGCCAGCCGCCGCCTCGGGCGAGGCATTGAGGATCGAAGCAGACCCGGAGGTGCCCGATTGCCGCCCGTCGCCGATACAAGGCAGCGCCTGCACGCCCTGTTTCAGCAGATAGGCGGGCGGGCGCATGTTCACCACCTCCGCCGCGCCGGGATAGCCCAGCGGCCCCGCCCCGCGCATCACCAGCACCGCGTCCGGCCCGACCGCCAATGCCGGGTCGTCGATGGTTGCGTGGAAATGCTCCGGCCCGTCGAAGACGAAGACCGTGCCTTCGAAGGCCTCGGGGTCGTCGGGGTTGGACAGGTAGCGGGCGCGGAAATCCTCGGAAATCACCGAGGTCTTCATGATCGCGCTGTCAAAGAGATTGCCCTTGAGGTTCATGAACCCCGCATGCGCCAGCAGCGCGCCATCGACCGGGCGCACCACCTCGGGCTCGTGGCTGCGGATGGCCCCCGCCGAAAGCGGCTGGCCCGCGACAGTGCCCGCCTGCGGATGCGGCAGCAGACCGGCCTCGATCAGCTCGCCCAGAATCGCGGGCACGCCGCCCGCACGCTGGAAATCCTCGCCCAGATAGATCCCGGCGGGCTGCATATTGGCCAGCAGCGGCACCTTGTGGCCCAGCCGCTGCCAGTCGTCATTCTCGAGCGTCACCCCCGCATGGGCGGCAATCGCATTGATATGGATCGGCGCATTGGTGGATCCGCCAAGCGCCGAACAGCCGACAATGGCGTTCTCGAAGGCCGCACGTGTGAGGATGTCGAGCGGGCGCAGATCCTCCCACACCATCTCGACGATGCGCGCGCCGGTGGCCCGCGCCATCTGCCCGCGCTCGCGATAGGGCGCCGGGATCGCGGCGGAGCCGGGCAGCTGCATCCCCAGGATCTCGGCCAGCGAGTTCATCGTCGAGGCGGTGCCCATCGTGTTGCAATAGCCCACCGACGGTGCCGAGGAGGCCACGAGGTCGAAGAACCCG
This sequence comes from Salipiger abyssi, assembly GCF_001975705.1. Lineage (NCBI taxonomy): Bacteria > Pseudomonadati > Pseudomonadota > Alphaproteobacteria > Rhodobacterales > Roseobacteraceae > Salipiger > Salipiger abyssi. Next base: position 190,184 of record NZ_CP015091.1, on the reverse strand, counting down.
TCATCGTCGATTTCGCCCGCCGCGTGCTGTTCGCGCGCCTTCCAGATCACGCTGCCCGATCCGGCGCGCTCGCCATTGAACCAGCCGTTCAGCATCGGCCCGACGGAAAAGGCGATGGCGGGAATGTTCACCGTCGCCGCCGCCATCAGCAGTGCCGGCGTGGTCTTGTCGCAGCCGATGGTCAGCACCACCCCGTCGATCGGATAGCCGTGCAGCGCCTCGACCAGCCCGAGATAGGCGAGGTTGCGGTCAAGGCTCGCCGTGGGGCGCTTGCCGGTCTCCTGAATCGGATGCACCGGGATCTCCATCGGGATGCCGCCGGCGGCGATGATGCCGTCGCGCACCCGCTTGGCCAACTCGATATGGTGGCGGTTGCAGGGCGACAGATCGCTGCCGGTCTGGGCAATGCCGATGATCGGCTTGCCGCCCTGAAGCTCTTCGCGCGTCAGCCCGTAATTGAGATAGCGTTCCAGATAGAGCGCCGTCATCTCCGGATCGTCGGGGTTGTTGAACCATTTGGCGGAACGCAGGTCCTGCGGGCGGATCTTGGCGGTCATCTTAGGCACCTCCTGAGGGGCGGCGCCGGTCGGCGGTTGCAGCCGGGCCGGTCGCGGGGCAAACTCTGTTGCGGCAGTATTGGCATTTTGGACCATCAGAATGCAAGGAATTGTAGGATAGGTTTGCCGATGACCGATGAGAAAAAGCCCGGGCGGGTCGATCAGGTGATGCAAGACCTGCGCCGGATGATCCGCGATGAAGGCCTGAAGGTGGGCGACGCGATGCCCGCCGAGCAGACCATCGCCTCCGGGCTGGGCGTGTCGCGCAACGTGGTGCGCGAGGCGATGCGGGCGCTCGCCGCGCTTGGCGTGGTCGAAGTCGGCAATGGCCGCCGCGCCCGCGTCGCCGGGGTCAGCCCCACCGCCATGGCCACACTGCTGGATCACGCCGCCTATACCGGCGAACTGACGCTGCAACAGATGATGGATGTGCGCCGCACGCTTGAGATTCGCGCCGCGGCGCTCGCCGCGTTGCGCCGGAGCGAGGCGCAGGCGCGGCGCATGACCGAGATCGCCGACGCCATGCTGGCCGGAATCGATGGCGACCCGGACGAGATCCGGGAGCTGGATGTGGCCCTGCATACCGAGATCGGCGCCGCCTCGGGCAATGCGCTCTTTGCGCTGCTCATCGAAAGCTACGGCGCCATCACACGGCGTATCTGGGAGATCGGCTGGCAGGCGCGTGCCTCTCGCGAAAACCGGCTGGAGAACCTTCACTGCCATGCTCGCCTTGCCGCCGCCATCGCCGCCCGCGACAGCGTGCAGGCCGAACACGTAATGACCGAGCATTTCGACAGCGCCATTGCCGCGCTGGTGCGGGCGGGCGTGACCTAACCCCGGTTGCGCAGCTCCAGTGCGAAGGCGAAGAAAGCCTGCACCAGCGCGTTGGTGTCATGCTCGCGGCTGCACGCGTGCAGCACCGCTTCCGGCGCGTCTTCATCGCGAATCGGGCGGTAGCAGACACCGGGAATCGACAGGCCGGTGGCCGAGCGCGGCAGAATCGTGAACCCGCCCCCCGCCGCCACCAGCGCGATGATCGCCGGCAGCTGGTTGACCTCCTGCCCGATGCCGAGGTGAAATCCGTGCCGCTCGAACAACGCCGCGAACTGGCCGCGCAGGTAGTTCGACTTGCGCCCGGCGGCGGCGATAAAGGTCATGCCGCCAAGCGCGCGCACCGGCACCGTGTCCTGCCGTACCAGCGGGTCGCCATCGGACAGCGCGACGAAATAGCGTTCGCGCATCACCTCATGCACCCGCAGCGTGTCGGTGGGCAACGGCCGGGTCAGCGCCACGTCGATATCCCCCCGCACCAGCGCATCGGGAATGTCGGGGGAGATCATCTCGACCAGCTCGATCTGCGCATTGGGAAAGCGCCGCCGCAGCCGGGTAATCACATGAGGGACAAGGTGAAAACTCGCATTCTCGACAAAGCCCACGCGCAGAAATCCCTCGTCGCCCCGCGCGATGCGGCCCGCGCGGGCCAGCACAGTGTCGATGCGGGTCAGCAGCTCGGGAAGATCGCCCACCAGCGCGGTGCCCGCAGGCGTCAGCACCACATGCCGCTGGCCCCGGTCGAAGAGCGTCATGCCGATCTCGGTTTCGACCTTCTGGATCTTTTGCGACAGCGCCGGCTGGCTGATGCCGAGCTTGCGCGCGGCGCGGGCAAAATGCAGTTCTTCGGCGAGAACGACGATCGCCCGCATCTGTCCCGTGTCCATCTTGCCCCCGAAGAATGATAAGCATCACTTATTTCTTAATTATGCACCTATGGCAACACTTATCAGTCCGATCCGGGCCGCGCTCAGGATCCATCGACAGAAGGAGGAGGAACTCTTGCAACACATGTTCACCATCACCCGCCGTGCCCTCATGCTGGCAGGCGCCGCCGCGCTCGGCCTGACCGCAGCGCCCGCGCTGGCCCAGGACGGCTGGCCGCAGAACCCCATCAACATCATCGTGCCCTACCCGCCGGGCGGCAACACCGACCTCATCGCGCGCACCCTGGCAGAACCGCTCTCGGAACTGCTGGGCCAGCCCGTGGTGATCGAGAACCGTGGCGGCGCCGGTGGCACCGTGGGCGTGGGCGAAGCCTCGCGCGCCGAGGCGGACGGCTACACGCTGGTCGTGGGCGACATCGCCACCATGGGCATCAACCCGCATGTCTATGACAACCTCGTTTACGAACCGCTGGAAGATTTCGACCCGGTGATCCAGATCACCTCGATCCCGCTGGTCATGGGCGTCGGCCCCCGGCTCGAAGAGGTCACCGACCTGCCCGACCTGATCGCGCGGGCCAAGGACGATCCCGAATATCTCGATTATGCCTCCGCCGGTGTCGGCACCGCACAGCACCTGGCCTTTGAGCTCTTCCGCTCCATTGCCGGGATCGAGGCACTGCACATCCCTTATCAGGGCTCGGCCCCGGCGCGCACCGCGCTGATGAGCGGCGAGGTCGGCGTGATGATCGACGGCACGCTGGTGCCGATGATCAAGGACGGCACCCTGCGTGCGCTGGCGGTCACCTCGGAAGAGCGGGTCGCCGCCCTGCCCGACGTGCCGACGATGAAGGAACAGGGTGTCGACATGGTCTATACCTCGTGGCACGGCATCATGGCGCCCAAGGGCACCGATCCCGAAATCATCGGCAAGGTGAATGGCGCGCTGGACGAAATCCTCGCCCGGCCCGAGATCCAGGAGCGGTTCGGCGCCCTGAACATCGGCCTTGTCGGCGGCAGCCCCGAGGAGTTCACCGCCTTTGTGACCGAGCAGGCCGACACGCTCGGCAAGCTGGTCGAGATGTCGGGCGCCAGCCGCGACTGATCTCGATCCACGGGCGCCGGCCCACCCGGCGCCCGCTTTTCCACGAATTTTCCGACGAACCCGAGGTGGATGATGTCCGATCAACCGCATGTGCTTTTTGTCACCGTGGACCAGTGGCCCGCGCATCTGCTGGGCTGCATGGGCCATCCCGACATCGAGACCCCGACGCTCGACATGCTGGCGCGCTCCGGCACGCTCTACCGCAACTGCTATGCCGAAACGCCGATCTGCATCCCCTCGCGCCGCTCGATGATGACGGGCCTGACTGCGCGCGGACATGGCGACCGCGATTTCCAGCCGGCGCTGCGAATGCCCGCAAAGGCGCAGACGCTGGCGGGGGCCTTTTCCGCCGCCGGCTATCAGACCGGCGCCATCGGCAAGCTGCATGTCTTCCCGCCGCGCGACCGCATCGGCTTTGACGACGCGCTGCTGGCCGAAGAAGGCCGCGGCCATCTCGGCGGACCCGACGATTACGAGATGTTCCTCGCCGACCGAGGCCATCCGGGCGAACAGTTCACCCACGGCATGAGCAACAACGAATACGGCTGGAACACCTGGCATCTGGACGACGACCTGCATGTGACCAACTGGACCACGCGCACCGCCGCGCGGCAGATCAAGCGGCGCGACCCCACACGGCCCGGTTTCTGGCACGTCTCCTACACCCATCCCCACCCGCCGCTGGTGCCGCTGCAACGCTATTTCGACCGCTACGCCCGCCGCGGCGTGGCGGACCCGCTGCAAAGCGACTGGTCGGCCGAGACCGCCGCGATGCCCGCGCTGCTGCGCTCGGTGCGGGGCTATTACGCGGCGCTGCCGCCCGCGCAGCTTGCCGATACGCGGCGCGCGTTCTATGCGCTCTGCACGCATATCGACCACCAGATCCGCCTGCTGATCGGCACGCTGCGCGAGGAAGGGATCCTTGACGACACCATTATCGTCTTTTGCTCGGACCACGGCGACATGCTGGGCGATCACGGCATGTTCGGCAAACGGCTGATGTACGATGCATCGGCCAATGTACCGCTGCTGGTGATCGACACCCGCAGGCACGACCGCATCGGGCGCAATGCCACCAGCGACCGGCTGGTCGCGCTGCACGATCTGATGCCGACAATGCTCGACATGGCAGGCGTGGCGATCCCCGAAGGCGTCGAGGGCAGCTCGCTGCTGGCGCCCGACACTCGCGATCACCTCTATGGCGAAAGCCAGTCCGGGGCCAAGGCCACGCGGATGATCCGCGACCGCCAGCACAAGCTGATCTGGTATCCCGCCGGCAACCGCTTCCAGCTCTTCGACATGATGGAAGACCCGCGCGAACAGCACGATCTGGCCGCCGATCCGGCCCAGGCCGAAACGCTGGAAAAGATGAAGACGCTGCTGCGCGGACATCTCTATGGCAGCGATCTCGACATGATCGAGGGCGACCGCTTTGTCGGTCTCCCCGAACCCGCCGATGCCACTCCCGACAATCGCGGATTGTCGGGCCAGCGCGGCTTTCACTATCCGCAGGTTCCGGCCAGCGACCCGTCCGTCGCCGTCGGCTCGGCCTGAACGCGACCCAGGGAGGGTAAACGTGACACGCAGGACATTCGCTCCCGATGCAGGCGGGCTGATCGCCGGAGCCATCATGCTGACCATCGGCATCGGCGTTACCGTGACCTCGGTCGGCTACGGCATCGGCTCGCTGCGCCGCATGGATACAGGGTACTTCCCGATGCTGCTCGGCAGCTGCGCCATCCTTCTGGGGCTGGCGATCACCGTGCGGCACGGCCTCTTCCCCGCCCCGGCAGAGGATGCCGAGCCCGAGACCATCGACTGGACCGAACGCTGGCACAGGCTGCGGCCCATGCTGCTGGTGCCGCTGGGCATCGCCGCCTTCGCCGCGCTGCTGGAAAGTGCCGGGTTGCTGATCGCCACCTTCGCGCTGGTGATGATCTCCGGCCTCGCCGCCGAAAAGCCGAACCTCAAGCGCCTGTTCGTAATCGCGCTGCTGACGCCGGTGGGCGCCTGGGCGATTTTCGTGCTGGGCTTCGGCCTTCCCTTCAAGCTTTACTGAGAGCCCGAACATGGACCTTCTCGCAAATCTCGCGGACGGCGCCAGCATCGCGCTCAGCTGGTCGGCCGTCTTCTACTGCTTCCTCGGCGTGACGCTCGGAATGATCGTGGGCGTGCTGCCCGGCATCGGCCCCCTGCCCGCCATCGCCATGCTGCTGCCGCTGACCTTCTATATCGATCCGTCCGAGGCGATCATCATGCTCGCCGGGATCTATTACGGCGGGCAATATGGCGGCTCGACCGCCTCGATCCTGTTGAACCTGCCCGGCACGCCCGCCGCCGCCGTCACCTGTCTCGAAGGCTATCCGATGGCCAAGAAGGGTCGCGCCTCGGTGGCGCTCTTCATGACCGCCATCGCCTCGCTGGTGGGGTCGATGGTGGGCATCGTCCTGGTTGCCTCGTTCGCGCCTGTGCTGGCCCGCTTCGCGCTTGAATTCGGTGCCGCCGAGTATTTCTCTCTGATGGTATTCGCCCTGTTTGCCGCTGCCGCCGTGGGCGGGTCCGACATTCTGAAATCGCTGTCGATGGTGGTGATCGGGCTGATCCTCGGCATCGTCGGGCAGGACGTCACCTCGGGCACCTTCCGCTTCACCTTCGGCCTGCCCGCCATCGCCGACGGGCTGAACATCGTGGCGGTGGCCATGGGGGTCTTTGGCGTCTCCGAGATCATCTCGACCATCGCGATGCGCAGCCACGCCACCACTTTCGAGAAATTTTCCTTCTCCTCGATGATGCCTACCCGCGAGGAATGGCGCCAGTCCGCCCCCGCCATGGGGCGCGGCTCGGCCATCGGCGCGGTGGCGGGCATCCTGCCCGGCGCCGGCGCGGCCATGGCCTCATTCGTCGCCTATGCGGTGGAGCTGCGCCTCAGCCGCGTGCCGCATCTCTTCGGCAAGGGCCGGATCGAGGGGCTGACCGCGCCGGAAAGCGCCAACAACGCCACCGCGCAGGCGGCCTTTATCCCGACGCTGACGCTGGGCGTGCCCGGCGACGCCGTCATGGCGGTGATGATCGGCGCGCTGATGATCCACGGCATCACGCCGGGGCCGACCTTCATCGCCGAGAACCCGACGATGTTCTGGGGGCTGGTGGTCAGCTTTTTCGTCGGCAACCTGCTGCTGGTGCTGCTCAACATCCCCTTCGTGGGGATCTGGACGCGGCTCTTGCAGGTGCCCTACAACGCGCTCTTCCCGATCATCCTGGTACTGGTCTCCATCGGCGTCTATTCGATCAACTCCTCGGTGGTGGATATCTACCTCGTGCTGGGATTCGGCATCTTCGGCCTTGTCATGGCGCGGCTCGGCTTTCCGCCGGCGCCGCTGGTGCTGGCCTTCATTCTCTCGCCGATGATGGAGGAGAATTTCCGGCGTGCCTTGCTGCTGTCGCGTGGCGATTTCAGCACCTTCGTCACATCTCCGATTTCAGCCGTGTTTCTCGGGTTGTGCCTCGTCGCCCTGCTGATAATGGTCTTTTCCAAAAAGATGTGACCGCTAACGCCAGGACAGGATGCACATTTACCTCCCCGTTGCCGAAATTCCCGTGAACCTCTTCCTCATCGTGGGGCTGGGGGCCTTCGTCGGGATCATGTCCGGGCTCTTCGGGGTCGGCGGCGGCTTCATCCTGACGCCGCTGCTGTTCTTCATCGGCATCCCGCCAGCGGTCGCCGTGTCGACCCAGGCGGTGCAGATCGTCGCCTCCTCCTGCTCCGGGGCACTCGCGCATTGGCGCCGCAAGACACTCGACATCCGAATGGGCACCGTGCTGCTCATCGGGGGTCTGGTCGGATCGACATTGGGGGTCTGGCTATTCGCTTTCCTGCGCTCGCTGGGTCAGATCGACCTCGCGGTGCAGCTTTTCTACGTGGTCTTCCTCGGCTTCATCGGGCTCATGATGTTCGTGGAGAGCCTCAAAGCGCTGCGCGGCCGCAGCGCCCCGCGCAAACGCGGGCATGGCTGGGGTCAGGGTTGGCCTCTCAAGGTGAAGTTCCGCACATCCGGCCTCTATATCTCGGCCATCCCGCCGCTGCTGGTGGGGCTGCTTTGCGGCGTGCTGGCGGCGATCATGGGTGTGGGCGGCGGTTTTATCATGCTGCCCGCGATGATCTACCTGCTGAAAATGCCCACCAAGGTCGTCGTCGGTACGTCGCTGTTCCAGATCACCTTTGTTTCCGTCTTCACCACCATATTGCACTCAGCCACCAACCACACGGTGGATATCGTGCTGGCGCTGCTGCTGCTGATCGGCGGTGTCGTGGGCGCACAGCTGGGCACGCGCTTTGGGGCAAGGTTACGCGGCGAACAGCTACGCATCCTGCTGTCGATCCTGGTGCTCGGGGTCAGCGCCAAGGTTGCGGTCGATCTAGTTCGGATGCCTGCGGAAGCGTTCGCGCTGTTCTGGGAGGCAACGCGATGAGGAAAGCCCTGGCGCTGCTTCTGGCGCTCCTCCCCGCCGCCGGGAATGCGGCCGATGCACCCGAGGCCACCTTTGCCCTCAGTCTCGACGAGGTGGAGATCACCACCGGATTCCATGGCGCCGAACTGCTGGTCTTTGGAGCCCCCACCGGGGGGACCGCGGGCAACTACGACGTGGTCATCACGGTCACCGGCCCGCCCGGCCGCGCCACGCTGCGCCGCAAGGAACAGGTCGCCGGTATCTGGATGTTCACCCGCGAAGCCCAGTTCGTCTGGATGCCCAGCTTCTACACGGTTGCGACGACCGGCCCGCTAGACGAGATCGTCGACCCGGTGGAAAACCTGCGGCACGGCATCGCGCCCAGCACCTATATCCCCGCCCCCATCGGCCTCGAAACCCGCGAAGAGACCGATCTCTACTTCGATGCAATGCGCAGGCTGACCAGCGAAAGCCGCCGCATCACGCTGGAGGAAGGCATTGTCGAACTGTCGCAGGGCGTGTTGTTCCAGGCCCGGATTCCGCTGCCGGTGAGCCTCGTTCCAGGCACCTATGACGTGCGGGTCTTTCTGCTAGAGGACGGTGTGGTGCTAAGCCGTTCGGACGTGGATCTGCCGGTTCGAAAAAGTTCGCTGCAACGCCTGATCTACCGGGCAGCGCAGGATTACGGGCTGCTCTACGGGATCGCCGCCGCGCTGATTGCGCTCTTCGCGGGCTGGCTCGCTTCCGCTATCTTCAGCCGGCGCTAGACCGAATGATCGGGATCACCAGTTGACTGGGCCGGGGGCCTCTCCCGCGGCATTCCCCGTTCAAGGGTTGCGCCAGATTGGCTGGCGTAGTGCCTCCACAATGAACGCGGCGTCGGACATCACTCCTCGCGTGACTCTGCCCAGCCGTGATGAACTTGTCCCTTAGTGCTTCGTTCCATTCCGACGAATGGATCGCACCATCAAACTGTGGGATCAAACACCGAGGGGGGTGCGCTACCCTCGAGCGCGCCTCCTATTAGAAAACAGAGCGTTATCTAGTGGAAAGAGATTGCCATGGAGCCGTGTACAAGCCACTGAGCATCAACGAACGCACGCAGATCGAAGGCCGGAATCTGGCAAAGATCCCCGTCCATGAGATCGCGCGGATCCTGAAGCGCTCGAAAGCCACGATCCATCGCGAGATCAAGCGGAATTGGTTCAGCGACGAAAGCATGGCGCTGAAACTGGCCCCGAACGACGACTTGGGGAACGGCCCAGCTCACCCGTGCGTCGGTTCTTCAGCGCTGCGACAGCCATCTTCAGTCTGAGATCGTCTCCGCCGAGGTTTTGCATCGCACACCACGGCAGGCCGCCGGCACGTCGGAGGCGCTCTCACCTGCGCCCGCGCCGTTCGGGCCCATCGTCATGCCGCGTTCTCAATGACGACGGCGATCCCCTGCCCGCCACCGATGCACATGGTGACCAGCCCGTACCGGCCCCCGATCCGGCGGAGCTCGTACACCAGCTTGACCAGCAGGATCGCCCCCGACGCGCCAATCGGATGACCCAGCGCGACAGCCCCGCCGTTCGGGTTGGTCTTGTCCTCGGGAAACCCCAGCTCTTCGGACACCGCGCAGGCCTGCGCGGCGAAGGCTTCGTTGGATTCGATGACATCCATATCCGAAATGCCGAGCCCCGCCCTCGCCAGTGCCTGCCTGACCGCCGGCACGGGACCGAGCCCCATGACCTCCGGCGCAACACCGCCCAGGCCGTAGGATACGATGCGCGCAAGAGCTGCAATCCCGCGATCAGCCGCAGTGGCCGCGTTCATCAGGACCAGCGCCGCGGCGCCGTCATTAATGCCGGATGCATTGCCCGCCGTGACAGAGCCGTCGCGGTCGAACGCCGGTCTCAGCTTGCCCAGATCCTCGAGCGTCACGTCGGAGCGGACGTGTTCATCGGTGTCGAACATGGTCTCCGAGCGTCCGCGCTTGACGGAAAGCGGAAGGATCTGTTCCCGAAACCGCCCCTCGGCAATCGCCTTGGCCGCCCTTTGGTGGGATGCCACCGTGATGACGCTGACGGACGAAACGATCATCGTGAACGACGGAGGTTTTGCGTCGGAGGCGGTGTATCACACATTCATGCCGGCGGAGGCGGCGATTGCGAAGGGCTACGAGGTTGACGACATAGACGCGACCTATGTCGAAGACCGCTGGACCTGCATGCTGTGGCCTTACAGCGCAGACGGCCGGATGATGGGCGAACACGTCTACACCGCCAAGGGCGAGCTCAGGAAGTGTCCGCCCGACGAGGTCATCACGATGGAAGAGGCGAAAGAAAAACTGACGCCGATGATCGACGAACTCTGGAGCCAGCTGGAGGAAGAGGCGCTGGAGACCGCCGGATAATCTGACGTCTCCCAAAGCTCCTGGGCCATATCACCCGTGCTGGCCCGATGCGGTGTATCCTTCACACAGCGCGTCGGGCCAGCAGCAGTCAGGGTGTTCCCGGGTCTTGAAACGCCAGCTCTCGTTGCCGGTTTCATCGATGTCGCGGTGATGCGTGAGCCGATCACTACTCTCTTGAATCCGAACGGAAATTACGTCGTTTAGACAGAAAGAACTCCTATGAGGCTTTGTGCATGATTCAAGCTGGTCTCTGGGATGGAAACCAGCTTGGCAGGAGGCCTTGTGTCGAACGAGGAAGGGGCCGTCTTTGAGGGTTTCATTCTCGTCGTCCGCGCGCTGAATGGGCGCAAACCCACCAACCACTGCCTCGTTCTTTCCGCCTTTGGCTCCGCCATTTGTCAACATGACCCAGGTGACGTTAGAGATCCGGAAGATGCGGCAGGCTGCGCCCGGCGTCTGTCCGGCGTTATTTGCCGTAGCCTCTTGACCCCGGGCTTCTCAACTGCGCGTCATGCACCCTTGTCGGGAAACGGCGTCTTGTGGCACATGGAGCTATGTCCAGAAAGACAGCAAATAAAAAGGCCTCCGGCGCGGCCGGTGTCGGCTCGCTCGCGCAGGCGCGTGCGAGTGTTCCGTTGGAGCGCGAGCCGCGTACCCTGCGGGAGGAGCAACAGCGCGCCACGCGCTACAAGCTGATTCAGGCGGCCTTCAAGTGCTTTACGCACAAGGGCTTTCACGACACCACGATCGCCGAGATCGTCAAGGCAGCAGGGACGAGCCGGGCCACCTTCTACCTGCATTTCGCCGGCAAGAGCGAGGCACTCGCCGCCTCCTGGGCCGAGCTCGAACAGTCGCGCATGATCGAGCAGTGGCACAAGCTCGATGCGATGGATCCGTGGACGGAAGCCGGCATTCATGGCTGGATGGCGGACATGATCGACGTCTGGGAAGACGCGCGGAATTTTGCGATCGCCTCCAATCAGGCGGTCTCCAGCAATATCGAGATGAGCCAGCAGTGGTTTCGCGGCATCTCCGAGTATATGGAATACGTGCCCAATGTGTTGCGGCGCCTCGCGCAGGACAGCGATAATCCCGCCTATCGATTCATGATGCTTTGCACACAGATGGATCGCAGCGTCTTCATGTACCTGACCGAAAGCTTCCCGGGCACGCGCGACGAGTTCGTCGCCACCCTCGGCGAGTTCTGGCGCGACGCGCTGGTCGAACGGAGCTGAGCGCCCCCGTGGCGCCGCCTTCTCCCATGCCCGTAATACGCGCCGCCCCCCGCTCCGAAGGCATTTGAAATTTCACTAGACACGAATCTAGTTATTTGGCAATTTCGCTATACCGGTGTCAATTGAGTGGCCACAAGGTCAGCCGGTCGCAGCGATGCTGCGGGGAGGAGGGACAATGAACCACTATAAAAGCCCGCAGGGCTTACAGCCTTTGTGTGTCATCACGCGCGCGTCCAGCCGGATCACGCGTCACGCAAGGTGCAGGCTTCCGATCTAGAGCCACACTTACCGCCAAGTCTTTCCGACCGTCCCGTCCGCGCCTCCTGACCGAGCGCGGATGGATCTGACGCATGTGTGCCCGGTACTGCCGGCACGCATCGGACATCAACGCACGTCTCTGACGTCTCAGCGTATCCCGCAGCCGGGATGCGCCACGTCCCCGCATGCCTGCAAACTCAGGGTCACCGCGGGGCGCCTAGCGCAGTCATCCACAACAGAGGGGGAAAACCATCGTGATCAGACTTAGCAAGCGGCTCGCCCAGGCGGCCATTATCCTATTCGCGGCGACCGGCACCGCGCAGGCCCTTGAAGGCACCGCGCCCGCCGGGCCGATCGGCGGCACCGATCTCAACCAGGCGCTGCTTCCCCAGCCCGGGCTCTATCCGTTTCTCGTGGGCGGCGGCGTCGACCTCAGCCGCTACCGGCTTGGCGGCGGCGACGATGTGCGGGGCGACGGCCATGTGGGCTTCGGTGCGGTGGGTGCGTTGTTCGTCTATCCGCAGACGCTGTTCGGCGGCCAGCTCGCCTCGTCCTTCGGTGCCGGGAAGCAGCGCGTCTGCTATAGCGCAGGCCCGGCGCCCGAGTCCTGCTCGGAAGGCGCGATGGACATCTATACGGACCTGCTGCTGTGGAGCAAATTCAGCCCCAGCAAGGCCTTTGCGGACCAGCCCCGCGACCGGGCGTTCCCGATCCCCTACGGCACCGCCTTCATGCTCGGCCTCGGGGTGACCTGGCCGACCGGGGAATACAGCTCCAGCGATCCCGTCAATGTCGGGTCGAACTTCTTCACCATCTCGCCGACCATGGCCGTCACCCATACCGCGCCCTCGATCTTCGGCGCCGGGCCGGGCCGGGCCACGCAGGTGAGCGCGCGGCTTTTCTACAACCACTACACCGAAAACGGTGACACGGATTACAACACCGGCAACACCGTTTCGCTTGATTTCAGCGCCTCCGAGATCGTCGGGCCCTGGCAGTTCGGTGTGGCGGGCACAGGCTGGACCCAGATCGCCGACGACAAGATCGACGGAAACAGCAACGGTCTGCGCGGCAGTGCGATGAATCTCGGGCTGATCGCGCAATACAGTTTCACCGTCGCCAACCGGCCCGCCTTCATCAAGGCCAAGTATCTCTGGATGGTCGAGGGGGAGTATATTCCCCAATCCGAAGGCCTGACCGTGAGCATGGGCTTCAAGTTCTGAGAGCTTGTCCAGCCTCTCCGGCGGTGGCGCATCCTGCCGCCATCGCTGGAGAGGTCTGCCCGTGACACGCCGCTCGTGAGGGGATACCCAACGCCGTCTCACTCATGCTAGGGAAGGCGGCGCGCTGGCTTCGGCGCGCGGACCGCAGCAACAAGAACGGGTTCCCGACGGAATGGGTGAAGACAGCACGCGCAGCGGCACCGTGGCCCGGGCCATCCGCATCCTGCAAGTGTTTGCCGAGGCGGATGGCGATCTGTCCATCAAGGAACTTTCCGCCATCACCGGCCTCGCGCCCAGCACCTCGCACCGGCTGCTGCACCTGCTGGCCGAGGATGACATCATCACTCTCGACGCCGATCACAAGCGCTATCGCATCGGCCCCGAATTTCTGCGCATCGCGTCGCTCGTCGCCGGCAGGACCGGGCTGGCAGAGATCGCGCAGCCGTTTATGGAGCGCGTCGCCGAGACCGCCAACGAGACCTGTGTCATCGTGCGCTATCTGCGTGCCCGGGGGCAGATCACCGTGGTCGGTGCCTGCAACTCCGCGAACCCGCTGCAATACCGCACCGAGCTTTTCAGCACCCGCAGTCCGCTCTGGGGCGCCACGGGACAGTCGGTCGTGGCCTTCCTTCCGCGCGCGGAACAGGAGGCGCTTTACGACAGTCGCGAGAGCGACAGCTTTCCGCAGACCGGCGCAAGGCTGCCTTCGAAGGACGTCTATCTCCATCAAATGGAGGTGTTCGCGGCGCAGGGCTATGCGCTGTCGCGCGGCCAGACCATCGAGGGCGCCGTCGGGATCGGCGCGCCGGTATTCGACAAGAGCGGCGACACCATCGGCGCGCTCTGCGTGACGGTCCCGGAGATCCGATTTTCGCAGGAGACAGAGGACCGAATTCTCGGCGTGTTGCTGCCGCAGGCGCAAGCGCTGAGCAAGGCACTCGGCCATCTCGGCACGAGATAGGCCAACACAGGGCGTCACCGCCCGGTCAGGCTGCCCTAACGGTCGGCGGGCCGTCTCCGGCCCGCCTGGAAAGGCTGGTCACATGGGCAGGTCGTCATAGACCCGCGCGCGCAGAGCGTCGGCAAAGGCCGCCCGGTCGCCGCCGATCTGCTCTGACAGGGCCTCCCATTCCGCGTAGTTGGCAAGGAACCGGTCTAGCAGCGCTTCGACATCTTCTGCGCCCCGCGCCTTGCCCGCCTCGATCACCCGCGCTCGTTCCGACACCAGAAACGCCTCGCGCAGATCCACGATGCTCTGGCCGAGATCGACCTCGGCCATACCCGCCTCGCGCGCGGTGGCGGCGGCCTTTTCGTCGTTCTCCATCACCGCGATTGTGCCGTTGGCGATGTACTCGGGCAGCGCGGCGATCATTGCGCTCCGGATCTCCTCGCTCCAGCCCTCCCAGGCGCTGCGCTGGAAACTCATCATCGCGGGCAGGGAAATGGTGCCGAAGCTGACCGTCGACAGGCGGGTCTCGATCAGTTCGGTGATCCCGAAGGTCTCCATCCAGGTCGGCCCGCCCAGCATGCAATCGACATTGCCGCGCTCAAAGGACTGGGCAATGTCGCCAAAGGGAATGTTGACCCCGTTCGCCCCCAGCGCATTGATCAGCGCGAAGTGAAAGTCGATGGAGCCGCGAATGCGCAGCCCTTTCAGATCGTCGAGGCTGCCGATCTCCTTGGCGCACATGATGGTGTAGGGCGCGGTCGCCGAACCGCCAAGGGCTATGAGATTGTTCTCGGCCATCTCCGCCAGGCATTCCGGGCAATCGTGGAAAAACGTCTCAAGGCTGGCCCCCGCCCCGGCGACCGGATCGGGCGCAAAGGCAATCAGGTCGCTGAAGGTAGCGGTATAGGGCAGATCGTTGCCGTAATAGGAGGCGTCGATCATGCCTCCCGACACCGCCCCGTCGCGCACCCCCTGCATGGTGTTGAGCGGCCCGAGCATCTGCCCGGCGGTAAAGAGCTGAAAGCGCGCCTCGCCGTCGGTCGCCTGTTCCACCGCTTCGAAATAGGGCTCGAACAGCGCGGTCACGATCACCTCGCTGGGCGGCACCCAGACGTTAAAGGAAATGCGTTCGGCGCTGGCGCTCCCCGCCGCAAGAACGCTGGCAAGGGCGCAAAGCCCGGTGGTTTTGGTCATCAAGGTCATCGGTCTCCTCCTTCGTGACGATTGATTTGGGTCTTGTGGCGGCGCGGCTCACAAAATCTGCGTGATGCCCGGAAAGGCGCAGAGGATGGCGACGACGATCAGCTCGCAGAGCAGGAACCAGCCCACGCCGCGAAAGATCACGCCCAGCGGGATGTCGCGTTCGAGCGACTTCACCGCAAAGACGTTCAGCCCCAGCGGCGGTGTCAGCAGCCCGATCTCGACGAATTTCACGATCAGGATGCCGAACCAAACCATGTCGAAGCCCGAGCTCTCGAACATCGGCAGGAACACCGGCAGCGTCAGCAGGATCATACCCATCGGGTCGATCAGACAGCCGAGGATCAGAAAGATCACCACCGTGATCGCCAGCAGCTGCCAGGGCCCGACCGCATGGGCATTCATGATGTCGGCGATCTCCTGAGGCAGACCGCTGAACGCCATGAGACGCACCATCAGGATTGCGCCGAGCGCGATGAAGAACAGCGACGCGGTGGTCTGCACCGACTCCACCACACTGGTGCGAAACGTCGCCAGCGACAGACGCCCCTGCAACAGCGCGATCAGGAAGGCCAACACCGCGCCCACGGCGCCCGCTTCGGTCGCGGTGGCGATGCCGGAATAGATCGAGCCGATCACCCCGATCACCAGAACCGGCAGCGGCCAGATCTCGCGCAGCACGGCGAGCTTTTCCGACCAGGAGGCGCGTTCGTCCGGCATCGGCGTCAGCTCGGGGCGCAGCTTGCAGCGGATCATGATCATCGCGCCATAGGCAAGCGCCGTCAGGACGCCCGGCACGATTGCCGCGACGAAGAGCTTGGTGACCGAGACCTTGGCGAAGATCCCGTAAAGCACCAGCAGGATGCTCGGCGGGATCAACGAGCCAAGGGTGCCCGCCGCCGCCACGACCCCGGTGGCGAGCCCCAGATCGTAGCCGTGACGGCGCATTTCCGGGATCGCGATGCGCGCCATGGAGATCGTCGTGGCGAGGCTCGATCCGGAGGCGGCGGCAAAACCCGCGCAGGCGAAATTGGTGGCAATTGCGAGCCCACCGGGCAGCCGCGACATCCAGACCCGCGCCGCGCGGAACAGACTGTCGGTCATGCCGGAATGGAACACCAGATTGCCCATGAAGAGGAACATCGGGATCGCCGAGAGCTCCCAGCTTGCGGCGAATTCATAGGGCACGCTCGTGACCACGGCCATCATGGCGGCGGAGCCGACAATGGCGTTGATCCCGACAATCGCCGTCAGGCCGAGCGCCAGCCCGATATGCACGCGCAGGCCGATCAGAACGATTGCGCCGACAAGCGCCAGCGCGCCGATTGCGATTCCGGACATCAGCGCCGGTCTCCTTCCTGATGGGGGTCGTGGGGCAGCGCCCGGAATGCCTCGGCAAGCCGAACCGCCACGGCGAGCCCCGCCGCGCCAAGCCCGACCGGCACGATCCATTGCGCCGGCCAGACCGGGAACAGCCCGATAGTGGTCGAGATCACGTCGCCGCTCCGGGTGCGGTCGATGGCGCCAAGCGCGGTGCGCCAGCCAAGGAAGCCGAGAAATCCCAGCGCCAGCGCCGCGTTCAGCACATCCATCAGCCGCTGCACCCGCGTCGGCATCAGCACATAGAAGAACTCGGCAAAGAGATGTCCGTGTCGCCGGTCGACCAGAGCCAGCGGCAGATAGGTCAGCGCGACCATGTAGTAATAAGTCGCAAGCTCGGTGGTGACGGGAATGTCCTGCCCGAACAGCCAGCGCGACGCGACCGAGGCGCTGACCTGCACCGCCATGAGGATCAGCGCCGCATAGGCCAGCCAGGACAGGGCGTTGCCAAGCCGCCCGGCGGCGCGGTCGAGCCCGCTCATGAGACCATCCACCCCGCTCATTGCCGCGCCGCCGAAAGCGAGGCACCGCCGTCGATGGCGATCTGCTGACCGGTGATAAAGGAGGAGGCGGACGAGGCGAGAAACAGCGCCAGCCCCTTGATCTCCTCCACCTCCGCCACGCGGCCCATGGGCACGATCCCGGCGAAGGCGGCGCGCTTGTCGGCATCCTGCATCGCGCCCCCCGCGATATTCGTGGCGAACGGCCCCGGCGCGACGGCATTCACCCGCACCCCGTCCGCCGCAAGCTCCAGCGCCAGATGGCGCATGAGCTGCGCGGCGCCAGCCTTGGAGGCGGCATAGGCCGAGGCCAGCGCGGCGGAGGGGCGCAGCGCCGAGATCGAGCTTGTCACCACGATGCTGCCCGCGCCCTGCGGGCGCATGTGGCGGGCGGCAGCTCGCAGGGTATAGAACACCCCATCGAGATTGACGCGCATCACCCGCGCCCACCGGGCATCCGCATAATGTTCGATCCTGTTCGCGTCCGACAGCTGCCCGTCGGCGTCGCGCGCGGCAAATCCCGGCCCCGGGTCGATGCCGGCATTGGCAAATACCGTGTCGATCCGACCCTCACGCGCTGCAACCTCATCGAACGCGCGGTCGAGATCCGCGCGGTCGACGACATCGAGCCTGCGCCCGGCAACCAGTTGACCAAGCCCGCTCAACCGCGCCACCTCGCGCGTCAGCGCCGCCTCGTCGAGATCCATGAGCACCACTTTCGCACCGCCCTCGCACATGGCCTCGGCCATCGCCAGGCCAAGGCCGCTTGCGCCGCCGGTCACGATCACGCTCTGATCCGTCACTCGAAATCTGTCTTGCATTGGGTCTTTCCCGGAAACCGCTCCCGGCACCTCAGCGCCGGGAGACTGGATATATGGCCGCCGCGTTCAGCCGCGCGGCAGGGCGGTGGTCTTGACCGGCAGGCGCCAGACCACGTTATGGCTGGCTTCGGTCACGTAGAGATAGCCGTCATGCAGCGCGAGATTGGTGGTCCAAACGCCCGCCCCCTCGGGCAGGCGCAGCGTGCCGTAGGCAAAGCCCTGCGGGTCGAAGAACACGACCTCGCCAGCCGCGAAATGCGCCACATAAAGGTTGCCGTCGGCATCCACAGTCAGCCCGTCCGGGCCGATCCCGCCCTCCATGCGCGCGAAGATAAAGGGCGTGTCGAAGGGGTTTTGCGTGGTCTTCGACGGCAGCGAAATCACCCGGTTCTCGGCGAACTCGGCCACATAGACCCGCTGGCCGTCCGCCGAGACGGCGATCCCGTTGGGATAGGCCACGCCCTCGTGAAAGAGCTCGGGCTGCGCTCCCTCCTCCGGCCCGACGAAATAGACCCGCCCGACCTTGTTCAGCGCGTCCGAGCCGTAGGGTTCGGTGAAATAGATCCCGCCATCCCCGGCAATCGTCAGGTCGTTGAGCCCGCGGAACTGCGCCACCCCGAAGGACGGGTGCAGGCTGCTGCGCGCGCCCGTCGCCAGATCGACGCTTTGCAGCCCGGCCATGCGGTCCGCCACGATCATCCGTCCATCCGCTGCGATCTTGGCGCCGTTCGGTGCCCCGGCCGCATCGCCAACGGTCACACAAGCGCCGTCCTCGACCTTCAGAACCTCGCCCTTGAAATAGGCCAGCATCCACAGCGTGCCGTCCGCGTCGAAGTTGATGCCTTCGATGAAACCGTCGCATTGCGCGTAGCGCTCCCACTGGCAGCTATCGCCGGCGCAGATCTCGCTCAGATCGTGGCGCACCTCGGGCGCCGGCTGCTGCGCCAGAGCGCCGATCGGTGCAAGGCAGGCGGCCAGCGCCGCCGCCAGTATGTTGAAAGTCCGCATGTGATCTCCTCCCATCGCCGGTGGCTAGCCGCCCCCGGCTGTTATGTCCCCGGCCCCTCCTCCGGGGCCTCAGCCGGCGTGCAGGCGCAGCGGCAGAACGTGGAACCCGTTGGCCTGATTGTTGATGTTGCGCTTGATCTCGCCGGTGATCTCGATCCGCTTCACCCGTTTCGCCAGGGCGGTGAACAGCGAGGCGAACTCGATCCGTGCCAGCCCCTGCCCCAGGCAGGAATGCACCCCGTGACCAAAGGACATATGGCCCAGCACCTTCTTGCGGCGGATGTCGAAGCGGTCGGGATCCTGCCACTGGCGCGGGTCGCGCCCGACGCCGCCGAGGAAGGTGGCGAACTTGTCGCCCGGCTTTAGCGGCACCCCGGCCAGCTCGGTCTCTGCCGCCACCCCGCGCCCGAGGAAGCGCGAGGGTGGCTCCATGCGGATGACCTCTTCAAAGGCATTGCGGGCGAGCTTCGGTTCTTCGCGCAGCAGATCCCACTGATCGGGATTTTCCGCAAAGAGCTTCAGCCCGCTGGTGATCGACAGCACCGTCGTGTCGAACCCGCCCGAGAACACCGCCCGGACCAGAAGTTGCGCCGATTGCTCCGACACCTCGCCGCTGTCGCCCAGCCGGTAGATCTCTTCGGCCAGACCGTCGCGGGTGACGGACTCGCGCTGGCACTGGCGGTTGAACCACTCCAGAACGTCGCCGCTGCGCGCCTTGCAGGCCTTGTAGAGATCGTTCACCGGCACCGTCGAGTTGAAGGCCAGATCGCCAAAGAGCAGCAGCTGCTTGCGATCCATCTCCTTCATCCCGAGAATGTCGGGAAAGACCTGGAGGATATAGCCCGAGGCGACATCGTCGAACCCGTCCACCGCGCCGGTCTCGACCAGCCGGTCGGCATGGTCGGCGGCGCTCTGTTCAAAGAACGCCCGGTAGTTGTTGAGCGCGACCGGGGTGAAGAACTTCATCACCGGGTTGCGATGCGCGGAATGGTCCGGCGGATCTTCCTGCACCATGATATTGGGGATGTGCTCGCGCTCGCCGAAAGCCTTGACCGTGGAGGTAAAGCTCTGCCAGTCGCGCAGCGCCTTCTGCGCGAACTCGTGGCGGCAGGTGGCGTAGACCCCGTAGGGCTTCAGCCAGACCAGCGGCGCCATTTCGCGGATCTCGGCGAAGACAGTGGGGCCAGCGGCAATGCTCTCGACCGAGAACGGGTCGAAATCCAGTGCGGGTATGTCGGTTGTCGTCATATCGGTCTCTCCTCTCCCTGTGCTTCTCGGGCGGGCGTCATGCCGCCGCGGCTTTTGCGTCTTCCAGGATCATCGCGCTGGCCTTCTCGCCGATCATGATCGTGGGGGCGTTGGTGTTGCCCGAAGTGATCACCGGCATGATCGAGGCATCCACCACGCGCAGCCCCGCGACGCCGTGCACGCGCAACCGCTCGTCGACCACGGCCATGGCGTCCCGGCCCATCCGGCAGCTGCCGACCCAGTGCAGCATCGAGCTGCCACCCTGCGCCCGCACATAGGCCAGTAGTTCTTCGTCGCTGGCCCGCTCCGGTCCCGGCTCGGTCTCGGCAAGGACGTAGCCCTTCAGCGCTGGCGCCGCCGCGATCTCGCGGATGCGGCGCAGGATGGCGATGACAGTGCGCCGGTCGATCTCGGCATCGAGGTAGTTCGGGTAGATCTTCGGCGCCGCCCGGCTATCGGCGGAGGCAAGCTCCAGATGGCCGCGCGATTGCGGCACGAGCTGGCAGCTTGAAATCGTCACCGCGTGGTCGCGGCCGATCTCGACCGCGCCGTCCTTGTTGAAGGCCCAGCTCATCGGGCGGAAGTTGATCTGCGCGTCCGGGCGTGCGGCATCCGGCAGCACGCGGGTCAGCGCCACCGCCTGCGAGGCGCCCATGGTGGGAAAGCCCTGGCGCAGCGTCAGGTATTTGACCCCTTCCCAGAGCGCGCTGATCCCGCGCAGCCGTGTGTTGATCGAGCCGGCACGCGTGGCCCTGTAGGTGCTGTGGAGATAGACATGATCCTGAAGGTTCTGCCCGACGCCGGGCAGATCGCAGAGCACCTCGATCCCCATCTCCGCCAGATGCGCACCGGGTCCGATGCCTGAGCGCATGAGAATCTGCGGCGAATTGATCGCCCCCGCCGAGAGGATCACCTCACCGGCCTGCGCCGTCCGGCTCTCGCCCCCGACGCTGTAGCGCACGCCGGTGGCGCGGCCCTCCTCGACAATCACAGCCTCCACATGCGCGCGGGTCGCCACGGAAAGGTTCGCACGCCGTTTTACCGGGTCGAGAAACGCGGTGGCGGTGGAGTGCCGCCGCCCGTCGCGGATCGAGAATTGCAGGAAGGAGGCGCCTTCGCCCTCCGGGTTGTTGATGTCCTCGGCGCGCGGGATGCCGAGACCGACACAGGCCTCGACGAAGGCGGCGGAGGATTTGTATTTCACCCTCGGGTCGGTGACATATTGCTCGCCGCCCTGTCCGCGATAGGCCGGGTCGCCGCCGGGGCGCGTCTCGACCGACATGAAATGCGGCAGCACGTCGTCCCAGCCCCAGCCGGTATTGCCGAGCTGGCGCCAGTGGTCGTAATCGTGCCGGTTGCCGCGCAGATAGGCCATGCCGTTGATCGCGCTCGACCCGCCAAGCGCCTTGCCGCGCGGCACAAACACCGCCCGCCCGTCGAGATTGGGTTCCGGCTCGGAATAGTAATTCCAGTTGAGCCGGTGCGGACGGGCGAGCTTGGAAATCCCCGCCGGCATCCGCGCCCAGAGCCCGCGCGGCTTTTCCCCCGCTTCCAACAGCAGCACCTTGTGCCTTGGGTCGCGGGACAGGCGGTTGGCCAGCACACAGCCCGCCGAGCCCGCACCGATGATGATGAAGTCGAACATCCGCCCGGCCCGGCTCACAGACGCACGATGGTGGTCTTGGTCTGGGTGTAATGGTGCAGCGCCTCCAGACCCTTTTCCCGGCCATAGCCGCTTTTCTTGAACCCGCCGAACGGGGTCTCGACGCCACCCGCCGGGTATTCGTTGACATAGATCTGCCCCGCCTCGATCCGTGCCGAGACCCGGTGCGCCCGCGACAGATCGCCGGTCCAGAGCCCGGCGGCGAGCCCGTATTCGGTGTCGTTGGCAATCGCGACGGCCTCGTCCTCGTCGCGAAACGGGATCAGCACGAGTACGGGGCCGAAGATCTCTTCGCGGGCGATGCGCATGTCGCTGCGCACATCCTTGTAGATCGTCGGCGCCACATACCAGCCGCCTTCGGTCTCGGGCATCTCGCCGCCGATCAGCGCGGTGGCGCCCTCTTCGCGCGCCACATCGTAATAGCGCCCGACCTGCTCGTATTGCGCTCTGGTCGTCATCGGCCCGAGGCCGAATTCCACACCGTCGCTCACGGGCACCTTCTGCACGGCGGCGGTGAGCCGCTCGGCAAACTCGTCAAAGATCGACTCATGTACCAGCGCCCGCGTCCCGGCAAGGCAGACCTGCCCGCTATTGATGGTGAAAGCCATGATCGCGCCCATCACCGCCTTGTCGAGATCCGCGTCCTCAAAGACGATATTGGGCGATTTTCCCCCAAGTTCGAGCGTCAGCGGCAGGATGCGGTCGCCCGCCAGCTTGCCGATCTCGCGCCCGGCACGGACCGAGCCGGTAAAGGCCACCTTGCGCACCAGCGGGTGCAGCACCAGCGGCTCGCCCGTCTCCTTGCCGGTGCCCGTCACCACGTTGAACACGCCTGCCGGAAGCCCCGAGGTCTCTACCGCCATCTCGGCCAGCCGCAGCAGCGAGACGGAGGTGAATTCCGACGGCTTGACCACCACCGTGTTGCCCGCCGCGATCGCCGGGGCGATGGCGCGCCCGGCCTGGTTTATCGGCGCGTTCCACGGCAGGATCACCCCGATCACGCCGAACGGATCGCGCGTCGTGTAGCAGTGGTAATTCGGCCCGAGGTCGATCTGCTCGCCATGAATGGCGGTGCTCAGCCCGCCGTAATATTCGAAATACTGGGCGCAAAGCTCGACCTCGATAGCCGCCACCTTGAGCGGTTTGCCGGTCTCGTCGGCCTCCTGCGCGGCGAAATCGGCGGCATTGGCGCGAATGTCGCGCGCGATGGCCAGCAGCAGGCGGCCGCGCTCGATCTGCTTCAGCGCATTCCAGGGCGCAATGGCAGCGTGGGCGGAGTTTACCGCCACGTCGACATCCGCCGCCGTGCCGCGCGCGATCTCATCGCCGGGCGCGCCGGTCATGGGTTTGTATTCCTGCAAATAGCCGCCCGCCTCCGGTGCTGCGAAACGGCCTTGAATGAAGTGGTCCCATTGCTTGGTCATGTCATCTCTCTTGGTAAAACAGTGTTTGCGCGCCCGGTCAGCCGATCAGGATCTTGCCGCCTCGGGTAAGCTCGGTGCCGTCGACCGAGATGCAGGGCTGCCTGATCACGCCCTCGATCCGCAGCTTCGATTTGCAGGTGCCGCCAAGCGCGATGGTGTCGCCGAGGCCGATATGCGAGGTGGCGTACATCTTCTTGTCGGTGCGCATGGAGCCCATGGGCGTCACCTTCGGATTCAGCCCGATGGAGATCTCGGCGGGGCAGTTAAAGCTGTTGGCATCGCCGTGCTCGCGCAACAGCTTGCGCCAGATCTCGGCCTCCTCGCCGCCCTCGATGGCGGTGGCCATGCCGTTCTCGACCGTGACCCGGATCGGGGTCTTGATCGCGCCGACATTGTGGGCGGTCAGATCGAAGACGATGACGCCCTGCCCCGTGCCCTCCACCGGGCAGACATGGCACTCGCCGTCGGGGAAGGCACAGCCGCCGCCGCCGCTTTCATGCATCACCAGCGGAATCCCCGAGATCGAGCGCCCCGGCCGCCCGTCGATCCGCGCGAGAAGGTCGGTGCCATTGGGGCAGGTCACCCGAACCTCGGAGCCTTCGGTAAAGATCTTGGCGAGCTTCTGCCCCAGCTTGTCGATCTCGAAGTAGTCGGCGCCCGCCGGCCCGTCCGGGTCGAGCATCCGCGCCGTCAGCTCTTCCATCAGGATGAACCGGCGGCCCTCTTCGAGCAGCGCATCGGTGATCGGCGCATGGGCCATGGCGGTACTGGTGAGGTAGACCACCAGGTCGTTCGACGCATCCATCGCCCCACTGCGCACCGCACTTTCGGGATCGGTGGAATGCGTGGCGCGCGGCTGCATCAGCGCCACGGTCGGCTGCATCTCCAGCGCCAGCGCCGCGTCGTGCAGGCCGCGCCAGACCGGCTCCTCCATCGCCGTATCGGTGATGATGTAGATGCGGTCGCCCGCCTTGGCGTTCAGGCGCAAAGGCGTCTTCAGCACCTCCACAAGATCACTGCGCTCGGCCATAATCTGTCCCCCATATTATTCCGTTTATCGGAATCATATTTCGTTAAATGGAAGTTATTGAGTCGATTTTCCGATTGCAAGCCTGCGCGGCGGCGGGAGCTCAAATTTCATAAATCCATTTAAAATCATTGGATTGCCTCTATTTTAGTCAGCGAACAAACCGCCCTCCGTCGCTCTGGAGCGTTTTCAGCACGGCGGCTGCAAAGGGCCGGTTTCCGGCACGTATCGGTCGTAAGAACAGCGCGGGCTGAAGGCGCCTGTCCAACCGCCCGCGCGAACCCTCAGAACCCTGTCTGGTCGTAGATTTCGGTCTTGATCATCGCGGCCAGCGTCTCGGCATCCACGTCTTCGGGGATCATCTCCGCCCATTTCGCGAGGTTTTCGCGATAGGTTTCGATCATCGGGCCGATATCGGTCAGACCGAACTCTTCAAAGCTGCGCTGAATGTCTTCCGGCTCCTCCGCGACGAAGGCGTCGAAAAGCGCTTCGAATTCCGGGCCGGGATCGACCTCGGACACCCCGTGCTCCACCGCGTATTGCCGCGCCTGCACGGCGGCGTCCCGGTGATAGACCGCAAGACCCGCCGACAGCTCGATGGCGTTGTCGACAAACACCGCCTGCGTCTCGGCGTCCATCTCGTCCCAGACCTCGCGGCTCATGGTCAGGAAATTCGGGATCGGCGCGCCGCCGAAGCTGTGCGTCGCGATGACCGACGACACCATGTCCTGCAACTGAAATGCCGGGAACCAGCTGTCCATGACCATGATGCAGTCGATGGCCCCCCGTTGCAGCGACGGCATCATCTCGTTGAACGACAGGCTGACCGGCGTCATGCCGAAATGCCGGGCGGCGGATTGCTGGGAGCGCAGCACCGTCATCAGGCGCAGCCCCTTGAGATCCTCCGTGGTCTCGACCTCGGGCGCGCAGACCATGTAAAGCGGCTGCGTGACGATGCCCGCCAGCGACATCACGCCGTTCTCCGCCAGCTCTTCGGTGCATTGCGGACAGTCGGCGAGATAGGTCTCGGCCATCGCGGCGGTCGCCACCACCGGGTCCGGCGAAAAGATCTGCATCTCGGACATCACCGCCGCATAGGGCATATCGCCCAGCACCGCGGTTGCCTGCACATGGCCCGCGTCAATCGCGCCGTCCTTGATGCCCGACAGAACCTCGGCGGGGCCGAACATCTGCCCGGCATAGAACATGCGGCCGGAATAGGCGCCGCCGGTGTCCTGCTCGATCCGTTCCCAGAAGGGCACCAGGCCCTCACTGTTGACCGGCTCCCCCGCCGGAAGGAAGGAATTATAGGTCAGCTCGCGCGCCTGCGCCGGGGCGGCGAGGCTCCCGACCGCAAACGCGACGGCCATGGACGTCATCATTGTCTTCATCTCTCTCTCCCTGTTTTACGTCTTTGTTTGTCGAAAATTGCCTGTCACCGGACGAGAAAGGTCACGATGCCGGGAAAGGCGATCAGCAGGCCCACGACGATCAGCTCGCAGACCAGGAACCAGAGCGTGCCCCGGAAGACGGTGGTAATGGCGACATCCGGCACCATGGCGCGGACGGAAAACACGTTGAGGCCGATGGGCGGGGTGATCAGCCCGATCTCGATGAACTTCACCACGAGGATACCGAACCAGATGAGGTCGATCCCCACCGCCTTGAACATCGGCAGAAGCACCGGCAGCGTCAGCAGCACCATGCCGAGCGGGTCGATCAGACAGCCGAGCACCAGATAAAGCGCCGCCGTCATCAGCACGAGCCCGACCGGCCCCAGCGCCATGCCCGACATCAGATCGGCGAGAAACAGCGGCACGCCGGAATAGGTCATCAGCCGGGTCATCAGAACCGCGCCGATGGCGATAAAGAACACCGAGGCCGTCGCATGCACCGACTGGCGCAGGCTCTCGCGCAGCACCAGCCAGGTCAGACGCCGGTTCACCGCCGCGATGCCCATCGAGGCGACGACGCCGATGGCGCCGGCCTCGGTCGCGGTGGCAAGGCCCGTGTAGATCGACCCGACCACTGCCAGCACCAGCATCATCAGCGGCCATGTGGCAAGAAGCACCCGGAAGCGGTCGCCCGAGACGTCCTCTTTCGGCGGGCGCGGCGCCAGTGCCGGGTTCAGCGTGCAGCGCAGCACGATCATCGCCGCATAGATCACCGCTGTCAGCAGCGCCGGCACGATCCCCGCGATGAAGAGTTTCGGGATGCTCTGCTCGGCGAAGATACCGAAGATCACCAGCAGGATCGACGGCGGCAGCAGCGCCCCCAGCGTGCCCGAGGCGGCCACCACACCGGTCGTCAGACTGATGTCATACTTGTACTTGCGCATCTCCGGGATCGCGATCCGCCCCATGGCGATGGTCGTCGCAAGGCTGTTGCCCGAGGCCGCCGAAAACCCGGCGCAGGCGAAATTCGTCGCCACCGCCAGCCCGCCCGGCAGTCGCGCCAGCCAGATCCGCGCCGCCTCGAACAGCGCCTGGGTCATCCCCGCCGAATAGGCAATCGCCCCCATGAAGAGGAAGAGCGGGATTGCCGAGAGCTCCCAGCTCGCGACGAATTCGAAAGGCGCGGTTTTCAGGATCGACACCATCGGGCGCAGGCCCACGGTGAGATAGATCCCGATCAACGAGGTGCCGCCGATGGCCAGACCGATGGGAAAGCGCAGCACGATGAGGACAAGCGACATCCCGAGCGCGCCGAAACCGATCATCAGATCGCTCATGCCGCCTCTCCGTCATGGCCCGGCCGGGCGGTATCCGCACCGGTCCCTAGGAGGAGGCCGAGACAGGCCAGCAGGTAATGCACGGCGGTCAGCGCGGCGGCGGCGGCCAGAGCCCAGCGGCCCGGCCAGACCGGCATGAACCCGTTCGCCGAGCGCGCCACCTCCGCAGAGATCGTGCGGTCATAGGCGACCTCGGTGCCGTAGACGGCAAGCCCGGTGAAGAATGCGCACATGGCAAGGCAAGCCAGCGTCTCAAGCACGCGGTCGGCGCGCGCCGTCAGCCGGGCAGAGATCAGATCCGCGCGGATGTGCCCCCCCAGCGCATCGAGATGCGGCAGCGCCGCAAAGGCGAGGACGGGCATGTAGTAATAAGCGGTGGTTTCCAGCGTGCCGGACAGATCGCGGCCCAGAACGCTGCGTGCGGCCACGGAGAGGAACACATGCACCGACATGGCGAGCAGCGCCAGCATCGCAAGCCAGTAGAGCCCGGCGGACAGCCGGTCGAACCCGGCTTTCACGGTCGACAACACGGCCATCTCAGCCCCATCCGGGGCAGTCACGCCCCGCCTGCGTAATGGAACCGCCCCATGCGGTCGACAGTGCGGGCGCAAAGCGCTGCCCCGCATGTCCCAGACATCTCTGAAACATGTTCCTCCTCCCTGTAGTGTTCTAACGGCGCCGCCCTCCTTCGCGGCGCCGTCTGCCCTGCGCCTATGTGGCGGCGGAGAGCACCATGTCGGACAAGCGCTGGAAGCGCTCGATATTGCGGCTTTCCTCGATCACCTTTGCGGTCAGGCAGACGAAGGTGATCTGGCGTTCCGGGTCGATCCAGAAGAGCGTCGAACCCGCGCCGAAGTTTCCGTAGGTCCTGGGCGAGGACAGCGTGCCGAACTGCGTGACCCGCAGCCCCGCGCCGCCAAGCGCAAAGCCAAGCCCCATATTGCCCGGTGGGGTCTCCCACCCGCGCGCATGCGCGAGATGGTGATACAGGTCGTTGATCGCGTCGCCGGTCTGCAATGTCACAGCCTTGTCGATCACGGCGGGCGACAGGATGCGCTGGCCCTCCCGCGTCCCGCCGAGGCGCAGCATTTCGGCAAAGCGGAACACGTCGCCTGTGGTGGTCAGCGCGCCGACCCAAGGCAGCTCCGCGTCGGGATGCTCCATCGTGTCTGCCAGGTCCAGCGTGTCCTTGTCGGTGATCCAGCTCGCTTCGGGCATGGCCGAGACAACCGGCACGATCCGCCCCTGATGCGCGGGGATGACGCCCAGCCCGGAAGAGCCCATACCGAGCGGTTCGAAGATCTCTTTTGCCATGATCTCGCGCAGCGACAGGCCCTCGCCATGCACCCGGCGCACGATCTCGGCCATCAGCACATGGTTCAGCGTCGGCGAATAGGCAAAGGCCTCGCCCGGCGTGCCGACAACATCCATCTGGCAGACAGCATCGACCACGGCGGCGAAATCGTGCAGCTTGTCATAACCCAGCGGCGAGGGGGTCGAGGGCAGCCCGGCGCGATGCGTCAGCAGATGCCCGACATTGATGATGTCCTTTTTCGCGGCGCGGAACTTGTCGCGCCCGTAGAATTCCGGGATCACATCGACCACCCTGGTTGTCAGCGCGATCTGGCCCCGGTCGATGGCCTGCAAGACCAGCGCGTTGGTAAAGGCCTTGGTCAGCGAATAGACCTTGAACACGTCGCCCGCATCCGCCGCGCGCCCCGCCGCGCGGTCGGCGAAACCAATGGCCTTGTCGAAGGCCAGCTCGCCATGGCGCGCGATCCGGACCACCGCGCCGTCATAAAGCTCCGCGTCGATATCCTGCCGGATGGCGTCCTCGAACCGGCGCAGAGCCGCCGCGTCAAACCCTTCGGTCATCGTCCCCTCCCTCGTCTGTCTTTTCCAGCCGCCCCAGGCGGTCACATGTGAAGCCCGCCATTGGGCGAAATCGTCTGCCCGGTGTAAAAGCCCGAGCGGTCCTCGTCGGAGAGGAACAGCACCGTCTGGGCCAGCTCCTCTGGCTGCGCCAGCCTGCGGATGGGCTGCATGCTGACGAGGAAATCCACGAATTCCGGCGGCTGCTGATGCATCAGCGGCGTATCGACACCGCCGGGCGCGATGGCGTTGACACGGATGTCGAAAGCGGCCAGCTCCGCCGCCGCCGCGCGGGTCATGCCCAGCACCCCGGCCTTGGAGGCAGGGTAGTAGAGCGGCATCACCACACCCGATAGCGCCGCCGCGCTGGAGATGTTCACGATGGCCCCGCCGCCGCTCGCCTTCATATGCGGCACGGCGGCACGAATGCAGTAGAACTGGCTGAACAGGTTGACCTCCAGCACCCGCTGAAAATCGGCGTCCGTGGTGGTCTCGATGAATTCATGGTTGAGCCGCCTGCCGTCTTTCACCGCCGCGAGCGTTGCAAGATTGGCGTCGATCAGTGCCTGATTGGCCTCTGCCGTGGGCGCATTGATCCCCGCGCCGTTGACCAGAATGTCCAAGCGCCCCTCGGCCCCGGCGATCTCGTCGATGGCGGCGGTCACAGCCGTGCTGTCGGCGATGTCGAGCGCGGTTCCGGCAACGGCATCGCCCGCCGCCGCAACCTCGCCCAGACGTGCATCGTCGCGGTCGAACAGATAGACGCGCGCGCCCTGCTCGGTGAACAGGTTCGCCGATGCGCGACCGATTCCGGATGCGCCGCCAGTGATGACGACGACACGGCCCTTGAGTGACATATCCCCTCCCTCGAAGCGTGCCTGACGCCTTTGCATCGTCCCGGCACGAAATTTCTGAGGATGAAAATAATCACATCAGTAGACACATGTCTAGTGACTAAGTAAGTGTATTTTGAAATGCGGCGGATTTCGTCAGAAACCCTCTGCCGCATTGCGATACCCAAGGGAGGATTCATGACCGTTCGACTCAACACAGGCCCCGACGCCCCGCTGTCCCTGACCGTGACCGACAAACGCATCGTCGCGCGGGACATCGTGGAGCTGACATTGCGCAATGCCGATCACAGCGCCCTGCCCGACTGGCGACCCGGCGCACATATCGACCTGCTGCTCGGCGACGCGCTCGTCCGGCAGTATTCGCTGCTCGGCGATTGCACCGACCCGACGACCTGGCGCGTCGCCATTCTGCGCGAGCCCGAAAGCCGGGGCGGCTCTGTCGCGGCGCATAAGCTGGAGGTGGGCCAGCCCGTCGACGTGCGCGGCCCGCGCAATCACTTCGCGTTGTCGCCCTCCTCGCGCTATCTCTTTGTCGCCGGCGGGATCGGGATCACGCCGCTGCTCCCCATGCTGGCGGCGGCGGAAAAGGCCGGCGCGGACTGGACGCTGAGCTATGGCGGGCGCAGCGCCGAGACCATGGCCTATGGCGCCGAGCTCAAGGCGCTCTATGGCGACAGGGTCACGCTTTATCCTCAGGACGAGGCAGGGCTGCTACCGCTCGCCACGCTGCTCGGCACGCCGGACGAGGAGACGCGGATCTATTGCTGCGGCCCTGAGGCGCTGCTGAGCGCGGTCGAGGCGCAGACCGCCGCCTGGCCGAAAGGCAGCCTGCATGTGGAGCATTTCACCCCCAAACCGGTCGAGGACGATATCCCCGACCAGCCCATCGAGGTGGTGCTGGCCGCATCGGGCCTCACGCTGCATGTGCCCGCCGACCGCTCGATTCTCGACGTGGTGACCGAGGCCGGTATCGACGTGCTGACCTCCTGTCAGGAAGGCACCTGCGGCACCTGCGAAACGGTTGTGCTGGAGGGCGAGCCGCTGCACCGCGATTCGGTGCTGACCGAGAGCGAACGCGAGGCAGGAGAAACGATGATGATCTGCGTCTCCCGCGCCTGCGGCAAGAAACTGGTGCTTGATCTGTGACATCAAGGGCGCGGCCCATGCCGCCCCGCTGTCAGAACTCGTTGCGCCAGGTCACCGTCAGCGCCTCGACCAGTGCGGCACGCTCGAACGCTGCCGCGCCGGTCAGCCAGTGGAACACGATCCGGTCGAGCTGCGAGCAGAGCAGAAGGAAGCGCAATTCGGATTGCTCCGGACCGCAGCGCATCCGCGACACAAAGCGCGGCGCCGCCTCGTAAAACGATTTGATCCCGTCCAACCAGACCGCCGCCAGCTCAGGATCGTCCGAAAGCGCCTGGTTGGAGGCAATCGCAAAGTTCCGCTCGCTTTCCCAGTTCGACAGCATGTCGTCGATCCAGGCGGCCATTTCGCGATCCGACTCCGGGTCGAGCGCGTCCAGCGCGCGGAAGCGCGGCAGCACCTTGGTGGCCATAAGCTCCTGCCAGGCGGCGGCGATCACCTCGGCCTTGCTGCTGAAATGCAGATAGAAGGTCGCGCGGCTGGCCCCCGCCTCGCGCGTGATCGCCTGAATGGTGGCGTCGCGGTAGCCCTCTTTCGAAAACACCTCAAAGGCCGCATCCACCAGCTTGCGCCGGGTTTCCTGCTGCTGCTGGGCCCGGAGCGTGGGCTTCTTTCCGGT
Source organism: Salipiger abyssi (assembly GCF_001975705.1). Taxonomy (NCBI): domain Bacteria; kingdom Pseudomonadati; phylum Pseudomonadota; class Alphaproteobacteria; order Rhodobacterales; family Roseobacteraceae; genus Salipiger; species Salipiger abyssi. Next base: position 158,805 of record NZ_CP015091.1, on the reverse strand, counting down.
CGATGCGGTCATCTGCATCCTCTTTGGCACCTGTCGCGCGCATACTGGCGCGGGAGGCGCCCCGACCGCAAACCCAAAACCGCCCGGGCTGGGCATCGGGCAGTTTAATAGACTATTGTATAGTGACTATACTTACGTATAATTTTCTTCGGACCTGTCGTTGACAGGCCGTGCAACAGCACGAAACAGGTCAGGAGGAGGACCCAACGTGACCACCGAACAGACACTCGATCTGCCGGAGTTCAACCCGACCAGCGAGGCCGGATTCCGCGATCCCGCAGCCATCTGCATCCATGCCCGCGAAGCGCGCCCGGTGTTCTTCTACGAACCCCTTGGCGTCTGGGTCGTGACCCGGCGCGAGGACATCCTCAAGGTCGTGACCGAATGGCAGACCTTTTCGTCGGAGGCGAACAACCCGGAGGTGCCCGAAGCCTTCCGGGAACGATTCCCGCAGGATCTGATGGACAAGATGGTCACCGCCATGGACCCGCCGGAGCATACGCATGCCCGCCGCGTGCTTCAGGCGAGCTTCACCAAGCCCAAACTCGAACCACTCGCCCCGATCATCGAGGCACGGGCACATGGGATCATAGACGAGATCCTCGCCGACCCGGCGACCGACCGCACCGGCTGCGACATCATGAATTCCTACTGCCTCAACCTCACGACCAAGACGCTGATGGCGCTGATGGGGCTGCCGGATTCCGACCGTCCTCTGTTCGAGGCCATGCGCCTCCATGGCGGCATGATCCTCGCGCAGACGCGCGAGACCTTCCCCGAACCGCAGCGCAGCGAGCTGTGGGAGGCCTACGTTTCCGAGAACGAGTATTTCCGCAATATGGTGGAGGAGCGCCGCGACTCCGATGCGATCGACGTGATCTCCACCTGCGCCTCGGCCCGCCGGCCGGACGGCACCCCTGCCCTGTCGGCGGAGCGCATCGCCCAACACATGGCCGAGATTGCCTTTGCCGGCACGGATTCGACGGCGCAGGCGATGGCGAACGCGGTCATGTTCCTCTCGTCCAAGCCCGATTACGTCAAGGAGGCGCTGGCCGATCCGTCGTTCTGGAGCAGGGTCTTCGAAGAGACCGTCCGCCGCCGCCCCTCGGCCCCCTTCACCGGTCGGATCACCACCAAGGAAGTGACACTGAGCGGTGTGACCATTCCCGAAGGCGCGCCGATCTGGGTCGCGCTCGCCAGCGCCAATACCGATCCGTCCTACCATAGCTGCCCGATGGAGTTCGACATCCACCGCGAGAACCCGACCGACCATCTGGCTTTCACCACCGGCCGCCACACCTGTCTGGGCTCACCGCTCGCGCGCGTTCAGGGGCCCATCGGCATCAAGGCACTCTACGAGCGTCTGCCCGAACTGAAAATGGTTGCGGATCAGCCGCTGGCTTTCGCCGATATCGCGCTACTGCCCATCCGGCAGAAATTCTTCGTGCAATGGTCGCAGCCGGAATAATTCCACGTATCGTAGAGGCCTCCTTCGCCAAATTCGGGGCAAGGAGGCCATGATACACAGAGCCGGTCACGAAAGCCGACGCGGGGGCGTCTGACCCGTGACATGATCCCCGAAAACGCCTTGGTTTCTGGAGATCAGGGGATCCGCAACTATGTCGGGTCGGCAGAAGACGCTCTCTTCTTCATCCGTCCGGAGAGGAAGCCGCCGAGACCGTCCGGGAGGAAGATCACGGACCCGATGACGATCAGCCCCAGCGCGACCAGCCGGTAGCTGTCGAAACTGCGAAGCACTTCATTGCCGATGACGACGACACAGACACCGAGCAACGCGCCGGGAAACCGTCCCATGCCCCCGATGGCGAGCATCACCATGGCCATCAGGAAGAACTCCGTCCCGAGGATGCGCGGCGTCACCACGGCGGTGTAATGCGCATAGAACGCGCCGGCAAAGGCGGTGATGGCAGCCGAGATCGCAAAGGCGGCGATCTGATACCGGCGCCCGTTCACGCCGAGCGCCTCGGAAAAGGCCGGCGCGTCGCGCATCGCCAGAAGCGCCAGGCCGAACCTGCTGCGCAGTACGACGAAATAGATCAGGTAGATGCAGATCACGGCGACGATCAGGGCCATGAGGAACCAGGCCTGTTTGTCGATCGCATAGAACGTCTGCCCGAACAGCGAGATCGGCGGCAGGCCCAGAATACCCGTGCTGCCCCCCGTCCCGAGACCCCGTGTCTGTTGCAGGATCGACGGCAGCGCGAGATGCACCGCAAAGGTGAAGAGGGCCACGTATTCGCCCTTGAGGCGGGCGCTCGGAATGGCGATCAGTGCGCCGAAAAGCCCGCCGATCCCCGCGGCGAGCGGGATTGCGGCGAGTGCGGGCAGCCCGCCCGACACCGACAGCATCGCGCTGCCATAGGCACCGACGGCGAAAAACACGAGCTGAGCGTAGTTGAAGACACCGGCATAGCCGATCAGAAGATCCCACCCCGCGATGACCGCGCTCCATATGCAGATCAGGATCAGGATATGGAACACGTAGTTTTCGCCGATCACGAGCCCTGCAGCGAGAAACGCCATCGCGCAGCCGAGAAACGCCAGGCTGTCGCGGAGATAGTGGGCGCCCGTGAACCGCGAGCTCAGGCCGGCGGGTCTGGACCGGCTGTCTTGTATCGGTTTTGTCATCTCAGTTCTCCCATACCCCCAAGAGGCCCTTCGGCCGTGTCATCAGGACGATCATCAGCACGATGAGCCAGGCCGGCATCGCCCAGCCCGGCCCCACGGAGGCAACGACGATGGCCTCCAGAAACGCCAGGATGAACGCCGCGAGCATGGCGCCCCGCGTGCTTCCCAGCCCGCCGAAGACGACGATCACGAAGGCTTTCAGAAAAGGCGACCAGCCGCCGGTCGGCGAAATCTGAAAGACCGGCGCCAGCAGAATGCCCGCCGCCCCGGTCAGCACGACCGACAGGCCGAGGGCCAGACCGAAGACACGGTTCACATTGATCCCGACCTGCGCCGCCGCCTGAAGATCCTGCGACACCGCCTGAACGGATTTCCCCGCCCGCGTGCGCGCCAGGAACAGCTCCAGCAGCACCACGAGCAGGACCGAGATGCCGACAAGGGCAATCTTGTAGAGCGAGACCGTCGTCCCGCCGATGGAGACGCCGCCCTCGATAAAGGCGGGAATGGTCTTGGTTTTCGGCCCGAAGAGGAGCTGCAACCCGTTCTCGATCACGAAGGCCAGCCCGAGCGTGACCATGATTGCGTTGACCTGCCAGTTCGTATGGCGCCGGAGCGGGCGGATGATGCCCGCCTCAAGGGCCACGCCGATACAGAAGAGCAGCGGCAGGGACGCGGCGAATGCGAGGCCAAAGGACAGGCCCGGGCCGCCATACATCAGGAACCACGCGATATAGCCGCCAAGGGTGTAAAGCGCACCATGGGCGAAATTGAGAATGCGGGACGTGCCATAGACGAGCGACAGCCCCATCGCGATCACGCAGTAGACAGCACCCTGTGTCGTACCGCTGATCAGGATTTCGACGATGTTCATCACTGCAACTCCCCGAATGCCGAAAGATCGCCCTGGGCAATCACACCCTCTTCGATCACGTAGCTCCGGCTTATATGTCCGGTCAGCAGCGCCGCGTTCTGCTCGACCAGCAGGATGGTCATCCCGGCCCTGTTCAGGTCGTGGATCGTTTCCATCATCTGCGCCGTCAGGTTCGGCGCGAGCCCGAGAGACGGCTCGTCGATGACCAGAAGATGCGGCTTCGACATGAGCCCGCGCCCCAGCGCAACCATCTGCGCCTCGCCGCCGCTGAGATGGCGGCAAAGCTGATGCCGGCGCTCCTCCAGACGCGGATAAAGCGCAAAGACCTGATCCAGCGTCTTTTCGCGGCATTTCCAAGCGCGGGTGTTGAACGCGCCGAGCATGAGGTTGTCGAGCACCGTCATGTCGCGGAAAAGCCGCCGGTCTTCGGCGACGTAGACAAGACCGCGCTGCACCAGCTCCGTCGATGCAAGCCGGGTGATGTCGGACCCCTCATAGCGGACAGTCCCGCTCTGGATTGGCAGCAGGCCGCACAGGGCTTTCAGCAGGGTGCTCTTGCCATGGCCATTGGCGCCGAGGACGGCGACCATTTCGCCCTTTTCGACCTTCAGCGAAACGTCGTGCAGCACATGAAAGTCGCCATAGCTGACATTGATCCTGTCAACTTCAAGCATCGTGTTTCTTCCCGAGGTAGATTTCGACAACATGGTCGTCGTTGAGCACGACGGAGGGCCGGTCGAGGCAGACGAACTTGCCGAAATTGATGATCAGAATACGGTCGGCGATCTCGGCAAGCGCGCGGGTCTTGTGTTCGACCATGACGACGGTGACACCGAATGCCTGCCGGCAGCGGTCGATCATCCGCACGAAGCGCTTGATCTCGTCCGCGTTCAGACCGCCAAGCGGCTCATCCATGAAAACGATCCGCGGACCCGTCGCGAGGGCGGCGCCAAGCATGATCGCCTTGCGCGTCAGCAGATCCACCGTCCCGGCATCGGCGCCGAGCACATCGCCCAGCCCGGCGATCTCGACAATGGCGTCGAAATCATGCCTGTGGCTGCCGCCGAAACTCCGGCCCACCAGCAGGTTCTCGGCCACGGTCAGCGACGAAATGACCGTCGGAATCTGAAAGGTCATCGCGATGCCCCTGGAGCATCTCGAATGGCGCGGCAGGGCGGTGATGTCCTGCCCGTCGAGCAGCACGCTCCCGGATGTCGGGCAGAGCCCGCCGGTACAGACATTGAGCAGCGTGCTCTTGCCCGCGCCGTTCGGTCCCGCGACGCCGAGCACTTCGCCCGCGTCGATATCGAAAGACAGATCGGACAGGGCCTGGAAGGACCCGAACCGCATTCCGACCGCTTTCAGCGACATGATATGATTTGACGTCATTTGATCCCCTCCGGCAGACATCGACGCGCGGGCGCCGGCCCGTCAGATGCGGGCCGGCGCCACGAAACACGTCACTCCGCGGCGGTTACCGGCGCAACGACCTCGTCGCCGATGACAACCGGTACGCGTTTGCCATCCTGGATCTGGAACAGCTGGGCCGGCTGGGTCTCGGCGCTGGAGTCGATGAAGTTGCGGTCGTTGAAGGCATAGGTGCCGGCGATCCCGTCGAAATCGAGCGCTCCGATCTGCTCTGCAACAGCCGCGAAATCGCGGTCGTCGCCAACGGCTTCGACAGCGGCGGCCCAAAGATGGACCATATCGTAAACCGCAGCGGCGAGGCTGACCGGAGGTTCCGCATTATAGGCGTCCATCCACTCCTGTTCGAAAGCCGCGCCCGCCTCGTCGGTGCCGTGTGCGTTCAGGGTGAAGGTAAAGACCCCCTCCGCCTGCCCCTGGGCAATCGCGTCATCGACACCGGGGGTCGCACCGATATAGCCGATATTGAGCGCCGCGCCCGGAACCGGATCCAGCGCGAGCTGCGACATGAAGGTCGTGGCAACCGACGGGTCGAGCGCCTCGAAATGGATCAGGCCGGGCTTGGCGTCGTTCAGCTTGCCGATGACATTGGTCCACTCGACCGTATCGTAGGGCACTTCCTGTTCATAAACGACGGTCCATCCCGCCGCTTCCGCCGCCTCTGCCATGCCCTTGGCGACATTGATGTCCCATTCGTAATCGCCATGCACGAGCGCGAGGGTTTCGGAGGGGAAGTCGTAGCCGCTCGCAAGCATCTGCTCGAAGACGATGCGCCCGTAATTCACGTCGATATCCGAGGCGTTGAAAATGGCGCCGCAATTCATCCGCTCGGCAAGATCGACCACGCTGCTGACGGCATCGTTGTGGATGTAGGGGATGCCATAGGGGCAGAATGCCGGGATATCCGGCCCCATGCCGCCATAGCCGTTGATGAGCACGCTCACCTCGTCGCGTTCGATCAGATTGGCGGCAGCGGCGGTGAGCTTGTCGGGCGTCAGGTCGCCGATATCGAAGGTGACGACCTCGACCTGCCTGCCCAGCACACCGCCCTCGGCATTCAGATCAGCGGCGGCCAGATCGACCGCCTCTTGCATGGTCTGACCATCGGCGGCGAAATATCCCGTCAAGGGGATGGGGGCGCCGATCTTGATCGTCTCCTGCGCGGCGGCCATCTGAGACATCGCACCGGCGGCGAGCATCGCGCCTGCAAAATAAGTGAGTTTCATGTCGTTTTCCCTGTTGTTTGTGTTTCTGTAAGGCGGACCGGAACCTGCCCGGTCCGCCGGTCCGGGCCTCAGCCCCAGCGCACGCCGTCGCAGGCCGAGGTCAGGATTTCCGCGCCTTCATCGGTCACCAGCACGTCTTCTTCATAGTTGGCAGCGCCAACCCCGAGCTTCGACACCAGCGCCTCGACCGCGATCGTCATGTTCGGCTGAATCACGGTCTGCTCGTCCTCGACGATCCACGGCCCGTCGATCCCGAGGCCGATGGCATGGCCGAAACACGGGAATTGCTGGCTGAAATTGTTGGTCTCGTCCGCCGTGCTTTTGTGGTTGGCAAAGCCGTTGGCATCGAGCCACGCGGTGCCGCGCGTGTAGAGATCGCAGAACCGGGTTTTGCCCGGTTCGATCCCGGCGATGATGTGATGGATCAGCGCGCAGCTGCCTTCGAGCAGCTCTTTCTGCCCGCCATCGGGCTTGCCACCGACAACGGTGGAGCGGGCGAAATCGGTATAATAGCCGAAGACCGGCCCCCAGAGGTCGACATGGACGAGATCACCGGGCTCCAGCGCGCGCTGCACGTTCCAGTGCGGCACGCCTGAGCTGCCCATGTAGTGGATCGCGTTCGGCCCGCTGGCAATGGCGATGTCCTGTTGCGTACCGCCATTGGCCGCCAGCACCGCAAGCCCCGCGCCCACCGCGTCGCCTTCAGTATTGCCCTCGACCAGCGCCGCCATGGTGGCATCCATCCATTTTTTCCCAACGCTGGCGGAGTGCCGCAGCATGGCGATCTCGGACGGGCTCTTGATCAGCCGCAGATGTTCGAGAATATGATCGGCGCTTTCGAACGCGACGGGGCGTCCGGCGGCGGCTTCCAGGCGCTGATGCGCGCTGACCAGATAGGACATCATGCCCACCATCCCGATCCGGCGGTCCAGCAGCCCCATATCGGCCAGAGCCTTGCCGGTGCCCGCAGCCAGATCGAGAGCAAAGCGGACATCGGTCACCTTGATGCGGTCTTCCGGATCGTCGAGATAATCGGTCAGAAGCACCGGCGCGCCGTCCACCGGCAGGATCAGGGCCGCATGGCCCCGGCTGCTCCAGGTTTTCCGGTCGGGCACGCAGGGGAACAGCGACACGAAATTCGTCAGGTAGAAAAGATCGCCATAGGCCTCGACCGAATTGCCGCTGCGCGACCAGATCACCAGCGCGTCGAGACCCGCCTCCTTCGCCATCTGACGGGCGCGCTCGCGCCGGGTTTCGAACTCGGCATCGGGAATATTGGGCAGAGTCACATCTGTCTCCTTTCAGAACATGGGAAGGGGAAGCGGGGGAAAGATCCGTTCGACGGCGCCGGCCAGGGCCAGGGTGCGCTCGTCCTCATAGGCCGGACCGACGATCTGGAGACCGACCGGCAGATCTCCGGACTGCCGCACCGGCATGGATATGGCGGGATGTGCCGACAACATGTTGAAGGGGTGCGTCATGTCGAAGGCATGAAAGCGACCATCTGGCAGATCGTCTTCGAAATCCGCATCGGTCTTGTCTGCGTCGGGGGCGAGGCGCGCCAGCGTGGGACAGAGGAAGGCATCGCAGTGTTCGAAGATACCGGCCATGTCCGCTGCCATGGCCTTCCGCAGACGGTCCGCCTGCATCAGATCCCGCGCCCTGACCGCCTGCCCCTGCGCGAGACAGCGCCGAAGCGGCGCGCCCATCCGGGAGGTGTCTTCGAACTCTTCGGCCATCGCGCAGAGCAGCGCGTTCCAATGCGTGGCCCAGAGATCGTAGACCGCGCGCGTCCAGGGCAGGCGCACTTCGCGGATATCGGCGCCATGCGCGCGCAGGCGGTCCAGAACGGTGTGAAACGTCTCCGAGACCTCCGGAGAGACATCGCAATAGCCAAGATCGACCGACGCGGCGATCCGCAGCCCGCGCAGAGATCCCGGCGCGGCCTCGGTGATACGGAACGGTCGCTTCTGGCTCAGCAGATCCGCCGGAGCGTGCCCGGCGGTCACCGCCATAAAGCTGACGGCATCCTGCACGGAGCCCGCGAGCGGACCGAAATGCGAGATCGTATCGCAAGGCGTGGGAAGAATATCCATCGGGATCCGCCCGAGGCTCGGCTTGAAACCCGCCACCCCACAGGCGGCGGCGGGAATGCGCACGGAGCCCCCCATGTCGGAGCCTTCGGCCAGTGGCACCACACCCGCGGCCACCGCAACGGCGCTGCCACCGGACGACCCGCCGGAGGTCCGCCGACCGTCCCAGGGGTTTCGCGTGACGCCGTAACGCTCTGTCGCGGTAAAGCTGGAAAACGCCAGCTCGGCGGTCGTGGTCCGGGCCAGAACGATGGCGCCGGCCCGCTTCAGGCGAGACACGATCACCGCCTCGCCCGGCGCACCATTTCGCGCCCGCGCCCATGTGCCATATGTCGGGGGATGCCCGGCGATGGGCGTCATATCCTTGATGCAGACTGGGACGCCTTCCAGCGCGCGCATGGGCTTTCCGCCGGCCAGAGCCTCGTCCGCCCGCCGCGCACTTTGCAGCGCCTCCTCCGCAAAGATGCGCGTGAAGGCATTGCAGTGCTTTTGGACCTCTTCAGCCCGCGCCAGCGCATCCTCTACAATCTCCGCAACAGAGCGCTCCCGTTTCAGGAGGGTTTGCTGAATCGTGTGAACGGTATGACGGTGCATTCGGTCCCCGGTTGCGATGCGCTTTGACGCAATCAAGCAAACCCCAGGACGGCGCACATGTGTATGGTGACAACCGTCACCATCGCCGCGGACGGATGATCGGGCATATGCCGGAGGGAGAGAACAGGGCAAGCATGCAAGAGGATGACGACACCGGCATGAAAGACAAACTGGCGATCGACTTTCTCGTGTCGCTCGGCACGGTAATCGCGCGCAGCGGCCAGGATATGTTCTACCCCTCTCTGGCCCGGGAACTGGCCAGTTTCTTCAATACTGACAGATACCTGGTCATTCGCTACGCGATGCACGCAAAGCCGGAATTCCTGTCCAACCATGCCATGGAAGAGGCTGCCGTCTCGCAATATCTGGACCAGTATTACCGGATCGACCCGCTGCTCCGGCGGGTGCGGGAAGGCCGCGTGAACCCCGTCCTGACCTTCGATGAGCTGCGCCGGGGCAGCGCTGATACGTTCTTTTACGACGCCATGTTCCGCACCGCGAACATACGCGACGAGCTGATTTTCATGCTGCCGATCGTCAACGGAGTCTTTGTCGCGATCTGCATTGATCTTTCCTCGCGCACCTTTTCCGAACAGGACATCTTTCGCGCCAAGCTCATCTTCGACACGATCAACATGGTGCATCAGCAACATGTCCGTCTCAGCTTCGTCAATTATGGCGCAACGGATCTGAAGAACTCCGAGATCTCCATGCTGGTGCAGGACCGCAGGGGCCGGGAGATCTTCAGGAACGATTCCTGGAACAGCGCGATCTCTCCGGACATCCGTCATGAGATCGACGCCCTTCTGGGCACGGGCAAATCCGGCGAAGCCGGGATCGGCACGGAATTCATCCTGAAATGGTCGGAACTTTCGGAGACCAACCCGGTCGCGCCGGAAGGAAAGGTTCTGACGGTCGAGCAGAAATCGCCGGGCTATACAGCGCTCGAAGCCGCCGATCTGGTGGACCAGCTTCAGGTGAAATATCAGCTCACCTCGCGGGAACGGCAGATCGTCTCCATGATGGTTCAGGGAGAGCCGAATTCACGCATCGCCGACGCGCTGGAGATCAGTGCCGGAACCGTGCGAAACCACAAGCATCGCCTGTATTACAAGCTCGATATCACCACAGAGCGTGAACTCTTCATCCTGCTCCTGGAGCTTGCCCAGACCTGACCGGCCGGCATGCGCCCGTGTTCAGAAGGTCGGCGGGGTGCAGGCGCTGACCAGCACGCATTTCTCGGGCCCCACCTGGCGAAAGCGATGCGGCGCGCGGCTGTCGAAGTAATAGGCATCTCCCGGCCCGAGGATCTTGCGGTCTTCGCCCACGGTGATCTCGACCCGGCCGGACAGCACAATGCCGCCCTCCTCGCCCTCGTGGCCATACATCACCCGACCGGTATCGGCGCCAAGCTCGTAGGTCTCGTAAAGGATCATCAGCTGACGCCCGAAGAGGCTCGCCCCGACCTGTTTCAGCGACACCTTGCCCTTGCCGATTTCGGTCAGCTCCCCGGCGGCGTAAAAGCTGGTTTTCTCGCGCTCCGGCTCGAAGGCAAAGAACTCCGACAGGCTGATCGGCACGCCATCTAGAATACGCCGCAACGCGCCGACGGACGGGTTCATCTTTCCCGCCTCGATCAGCGAAATCGTCGAGTTGGGCACGCCGGTCTTTTTGGCAAGTGCCCGCTGCGACAGTCCGGCCCGGTCACGCACCGCCCGCAGGCGCAGACCCAACTCGCGTTCCTCGGGCGCGTTGTTAGTATCGTTCATGATAGATCAACATTTCTGTTTCACCATATATAATTCAGTGACTTACATGATTAAAGAAACAGACTTTCGCCAAAAATTCAACGCCATATCCTGCCGCCCACCACAATCGACGGGGCCCTGCCCCCGCTCCAGCCAGGATACGGAACAATGCTGAATGCCGAAATCTCCGCCCGCCGCGACGCCGCCATCTCTCGGGGTGTCGGCATGCAGACGCAGGTCTATGTCGAACGTGCCTCCGGGTCGGAAGTCTGGGACGTCGAGGGCAAGCGCTATATCGACTTTGCCGCCGGGATCGCCGTGGTGAACACCGGCCATTGCCACCCTAAGGCGATGGAGGCGGTGCGCCGCCAATCCGAGGCCTTCACCCATACCTGCCATCAGGTCCTGCCTTACGAGAACTACATCCGGCTGGCCGAACGGCTGAACGACAAGGTGCCCGGCGATTTCGAGAAAAAGACCGTCTTTGTCACCACCGGGGCCGAGGCGGTAGAAAACGCCATCAAGGTCGCCCGCGCCGCCACCGGTCGCAACGCCATCATCGCCTTTGGCGGCGGCTTCCATGGCCGGACCTTCATGGGGATGAGCCTGACGGGCAAGGTCGCCCCCTATAAGAAGGGCTTCGGCGCGATGATGCCCGATGTCTTCCATGTGCCCTTCCCGGTCGAGCTGCATGGCACCTCCACGGTCGATGCGCTGGCGGGGATCGAAAAGCTGTTCAAGGCCGATCTCGACCCCGACCGCGTGGCCGCGATCATCCTTGAGCCGGTGCAGGGCGAGGGTGGCTTCTATCCCGCGCCCGCCGAATTGATGCGCGCCCTGCGCGACTTGTGCGACACCCATGGCATCCTGTTGATCGCGGATGAGGTGCAGACGGGTTTCGCGCGCACCGGTCACCTGTTCGCGATGGAGGGCTATGACGTCGCCGCCGACATCACGACCATGGCCAAAGGTCTGGCCGGGGGCCTGCCGCTTGCCGCGCTCACCGGCCGGGCCGAGATCATGGACGCCGCGGCCCCCGGCGGGCTGGGGGGCACCTATGGCGGCAACCCCCTGGGCATCGCCGCCGCCCATGCGGTGCTGGACGTGATCGAGGAAGAAAACCTCTGCAATCGCGCCAATATCCTTGGATCGCGTCTGAAACAGCGGCTCAACGAAATCCGGTCGCGAGTGCCGGAAATTGTCGATGTGCGCGGCCCCGGTTTCATGGTCGCGGCAGAGTTCAACACCGCCGATGGCAGCGCGCCGAACCCCGAAATGACCAATGCCATTCGCGCTGAAGCGCTCAGACGCGGGCTCGTTCTGCTGACCTGCGGGGTCCACGGCAACGTGATCCGTTTCCTCGCGCCGCTGACCATCCCCGAGGACGTCTTTGCCGAAGCGCTCGACATTCTGGAGGCGTCGATCGACGCTGTGAAAGGGGCCTGAGATGAAAGACCTGATGAATCTGACCCTGAAAGACCCCAGCCTTCTGGAAACCCGCGCCTATGTGAACGGCGCATGGATCGAGGGCGAGGCGCGCTTTGACGTGTTTGATCCCGCGACCGGGAAGCTTGTTGCCTCGGTTGCAGATCTGGATGTGGCTGCAACGGCGCGGGCGGTGGAGGCGGCGCATGCCGCCGGCCCCGGCTGGGCTGCGATGACCGGCAAGGAGCGCGCGGCGATCCTGCGTCGCTGGCACGATCTGATGTTTGAGAACGCGGACGATCTGGCCACGATCCTGACCGCCGAGATGGGCAAGCCCTGGGCGGAGGCGCGTGGAGAGATCCTATATGGCGCCTCCTTTATCGAATGGTTCGCGGAAGAGGCCAAGCGCATCTATGGCGACGTGATCCCCGGCCATCAGCGCGACACCCGGATCATGGTTCTGAAACAGCCCGTGGGTGTCGTCGGCTCCATCACCCCGTGGAATTTCCCCAACGCGATGATCGCGCGCAAGGTCGGCCCTGCTTTGGCCGCCGGCTGCACCTTTGTCGCCCGCCCGGCGGAACTGACGCCGCTATCGGCGCTGTCCATGGCGGTTCTTGCCGAGCGCGCAGGCCTGCCCGCGGGTGTGTTCAACGTCATCCCGTCGACCGATGCCTCGGGCGTCGGCAAAGAGCTTTGCGCAAACACCAAAGTGCGGAAGATCACCTTCACCGGCTCCACCCGCGTGGGCAAAATCCTGATGGAGCAGGCGGCGGGCACGATCAAGAAGATGTCGCTCGAACTCGGCGGCAATGCGCCCTTCATCGTCTTCGACGACGCCGATGTCGATGCAGCGGTCGAGGGCGCCATGATCGCCAAGTTCCGCAATAATGGTCAAACCTGCGTCTGCGCCAACCGGATCTACGTGCAATCCGGCATCTACGACGCCTTTGCCGAAAAGCTGAAGGATGCTGTCCGGCAATTGCATGTCGGCAATGGCTTTGAAGAGGGTGTGACCACCGGCCCGCTGATCAACGAGGCCGCCGTCGCCAAGGTCGAGGCGCATATCGCCGACGCGGTCGGCAAGGGGGCCACGGTCAGCACCGGGGGCGCCCGATCGAACGCCGGCGGTGCCTTCTTTGCGCCGACCGTGCTGACGGGCGTGACCCGCGATATGCTGGTCTGCCGTGAGGAAACCTTTGGCCCGCTGGCGGCCCTCGTCCGGTTCGAAACAGAGGCCGAGGTGATCGACATGGCCAATGACAGCGAATTCGGCCTGGCCGCGTATTTCTACGCCAACGATCTCTCCCGCGTCTGGCGGGTCGCCGAGGCGTTGGAAAGTGGCATGGTCGGCGTGAACACCGGCCTGATCTCGACCGAGGTCGCGCCGTTCGGCGGGATCAAGCAATCGGGCCTCGGGCGCGAGGGATCGAAATACGGCATCGAGGATTTCCTCGAACTGAAGAACGTCTGCTTCGGCGGGATCACATGATCCCGCCACGCATACCGGGAACAGTCCTGACCGGCCTCGGCCAGTATCCGAGCCCGGCATGACCGGGCGGTCTGCCGCACCCTACACCGGGACGCGCATGTCCTTCATGTTCCAGGAACTCATCGGCAGGGACCGGATCTGAGACCGCATCCAGCTATGGCCCTTGTCCAGCTGCTGGCGGCGATGCCAGATCAGCAGAATATCCAGAGGCGCCGTCTCGAACGGCAGCCTGGCCCGCACCAGGCGGGCTTTGGAGCGGACCGGGGCGACGGCCGGCTCCGGCACAGTGGCCAGAAGTGTGGTGCCGGGAAGGATCTCTGACAGCACCGATGTATGCGGCAGTGTCAGGACGATCCGGCGTTGGCCGTCGCAATCCCGCAGAGCCAGATCCACCGGATGCTGATTCAACGGCGTGGCGCGGGGCAGGACATTCACATGCCGCTGCGCGAGATAGAGGTCGAACGGAATGACTTCGCCTTCGGCTACGCCAATCGCTTCGGCATAATCGGCACAAAGCAGCACGGAATAGCTGCAACTGGCGATATGTTCCCGCATGTGCCGATCGGAGATCTCAAGCCGCCCGATGGCGAAATCCGCATAGCCGTATTCGAGCAGGCTCTCGCACTCGTCGAGCGGCGCTTCCAATACCTTGATATCAATATACGGCGCCGACGTCTCGAGCACTTTCATCATCGCGGCGACATAGGTCTCCTCGCCCACATCGGTACACAGCATGGTGAAGGTCCGCTCGGTCTCCAACGGATCGAAGGGCATCCCCTGCCGGATCGAGGTCGAGATTTCCTTGAGCCCCTGTTGAACGGAGCCGGCAATCGACTGGGCCAGCAGGGTGGGCTCCATACCCTGGCGCGTACGGACGAAAAGCTGATCGCCAAGCGCCTGCCGCAGCCGGCTCAATGCGTTGGACACGGTCGGTTGCGTCATGCCGAGCCTGTCCGCAGCTGCGGAAACGCTCTGCTCCTGATATATCGCATCGAATATTTTCAGTAGGTTAAGGTCCAGATTGTTCCAGCTGGTCACGCCGCCCTCCCTGTATTCATGAAGAGCATAAAACCACCCCTGTATATCAATTTGCAAACGATATGTTTTTCGTCAAAATCAAAATCAGGAGGAACAGCCAGACCGGCTGAATGGAGGAAAAGGGAGGATCCCACCCGCTTGTTCGGGAGGCTCTTTCGCAGCGCATCGCAGTGCTGAACACACAACGTGCCGTGTTCAGACGATGAGGTTTATTTCATCGACGTTTCCGGAATCCACTATTCGGAGCGCCAGTATTACTATGCGCCGAGCGAAACATATGCAAGTGGACGAGATGTCTCTTGCCGCAAAACAGCCGATACGATTTCCGGAAAAGCGTGGCGTCGATCCTTCCTCAGCCCTCCCAGGAGGATGAAATAAATGACCCACGGATTCGCATGCGCAATTTTGCGCAGCGCTATTGCTGACTCTGCCTGTCTTCGGGTGATGCCGCTGGCGGAATGCGCATGATGATCGTCACCGAAAGCCAAACCGTGTCGCCCGTCGTCGGCCAGCCCTATGTGCGCGTCTGCGTGGCGGAGAACGGCGATTCCATTTTCGTCGATGAAGAATTCGCGCTCACCACCGTGCAGATGTGGGAGGGCCGCGTCGACGGTAAATCCGAGCCCCTCGGCGATGTCGAAGTGACCCTGCGCCGGGTCTTCGAGGACAGCTCCACCGGCTATCTGCACCCGGCGCCGGCGCGGCAGTTCATCGTCGTGCTCGCCAGCGTGGTCGAGGTCGAGGTCAGCGACGGGACAAAGCGCCGCTTCGGGGCGGGCTCGATCATCCTGATGGACGATGCCGGCGGCAACGGGCACATCTCCCGCTGGGTGGGCGATGCCGAGCCGCTCGCCCTCGTCCTCAGGTTCGCGCAGCAATGACAGGAGATCTGAGACCGATGACAGAAATCGAGAACGTCCTTATCGTCGGCTCCGGCGGCAACGCAATCGCCGTCGCGGCGCGGCTCGCCGAGGCGGGCATCACCGATTACCGGGTCATCACCGCGCATGGCGATTACGGCGGCGCGTGGTGGGTCAACCGCTACCCCGGATGCGGCGTGGACACGCCGGCGCTGGACTATCAGCTCGAATGCGCGCTCGGCACGCCCTGGACCCGGGAATTCCCGATGCAACCGGAAATCCTCGCTTATTTCCAGAAGGTTGCCCGTGATCTCGGGATGTATGAGCGGACCGAATTCGAGGTCGAAATGACGTCGTGCCGCTGGGACGAGGCGCGCGCGGCCTGGGAGGTCGAGACGACGCGCGGGCCCCGCCGGGCGCGGCATCTGATCCTGGCGACCGGCTTTCTCGACGATGCGGTCAGCAATGTCATTCCCGGCTATGACAGCTTTCGCGGGCGCTATTTCCACTCGCAGCACTGGCCCTCGGGCTATACCGGCGAGGGCGACCGGATCGCTGTCATCGGCAGCGGATCGTCCGGCCTTCAGATCGTGCCGGCGATGCAGAGGGCCGGCGCCGAGGTCGTGGTCTTTCAGCGCACGCCGAACTGGATCCTGCCGCAGAACCAGAAAGTCTTCACCGAGGAAGAGCGCGCGTTCATCGCGACGAATATCGACCATATCCGCAAGAAGCGGAGGGAGAACGAGGAGTGGCGCCGGGCCGGCTATCGCGCGGATCTCGAACTCGACCCCGATGCCGATCGGGAGGCCATGTTTGCAGAGATCGAGGCGCAGGCCCTCGCCTTTCTGGAGCAGGAGGTCCCCGACCCCGAGCTGCGCAAGCTGCTGACTCCGGATTACAATTTCGGCTGCAAGCGACCGGGCATGAGCGACGACTGGTTCCGCGCCCTGCAACAGCCCAATGTGGAGCTGGTGCCCGAGGCCGCCAGCGCGATCACCGAGGACGGCGTGGTCTCGCGCAGCGGGCGGGCCTTCGAGGTGGACACGATCGTGATGGCCACGGGCTTCCGCTGGGGGACCAGCATTCTCGACCGTGTGCAGCGCCGCGACGGGCTCAGCGTGGCCGAGGCGCAGGGCGGGCATCCGCGGGCCTACAAGGGCATTCAGGTCAGCATGTGCCCCAACCTGTTCCTGGTCGGCGGCGGCCCCAACGGGCGTGCCAAATCGCTGGGCGGCCTGCGCACCGGCGAGATCGCCAGCCACTACATCGTCACCGCCATCGCGCATATGGAGCACGCGGGTGTTGCCGCGCTGGAGGTGCTGGAGGAGGCGGAAACCGAGTGGAAGCAGCGCGCCGATACGATCAATGCGCGCGGGGCCTACAGCTCGGGCCAATGCACGAACTATCTCACGGACGATTTCGGCAACAACATGGCCGACTGGCCGGGCGACGATCTCGACCAGATCGCGCAGCACACGGTCTTTGTCGCCGAACATTATCGCGAGCCGTCATCGGCGCCGGTTTCGAAGACACGCGGCGAGGAGGAGACGCCGCAGCTTTCGGCTGCCATGCGGTGAGGGGGGTCGTGCAATCTGCACGGAATCAAGGAGGAGGAGAACAACATGTCATCAGAGAAGAACCAGGATATTTTCTATAAAATATCCATAAATTTGCTGCCATTCTTTTTCATGGGGCAGCTGATCATGAATATCGACAGATCCGGTATTTCCTATGCCGCTCTTCCGATGCGCGATTCCATCGGCCTGACTCCGGAAGCATTCGGTCTGGCGGCTGGCATTTTCTTTGTCGGATATGCGCTCATCGAAATACCGAGCAATCTTCTTCTGGAAAAAATCGGTGCGACGCGATGGGTGTCCGGGTTGATCGTCTGCTGGGGTCTCACCACCGGCTGCCTGGCTTTTGTTACCGATTCAACCAGCCTTATATTATTGCGTTTCCTTATGGGTGTTTTCGAAGGCGGATATACGCCGGCGATGCTTTATCTCATTACACTGTGGGTGCCGCAGGCGCGTCGGGGCCGGGCCTATTCGCTTTTCCTGCTTTCGGTGCCTCTCGCCGGTCTTGTCGGCGGGCCGATTTCCGGGTTCCTGCTCGGGATCGAATATGGCGGCTTCGAGGGATGGCAATGGCTGTTCATCGTCGAGGGCGTTGTCACCGTGTGCTTCGGTGTCTACTGGGCGATGGGCGTTCCCAATGCTCCGCAACAGGCGAAATGGCTGACAGAGCACCAGAAGACGGCGCTGTTGGAGGAGCTGGAGCTCGAACGCCGCGCGCAGAACTCGCGTGAACACGGCACGAGCAGCCTGCTCCAGGCGCTCAAAACGCCGCCGGTCTGGATCTACAGCCTTGGCCTCTTCGCCATGGGCATGGGGATGCTCGGCATCCTGATGTGGCTGCCGCAGCTCATTCAGCACGGGTTCCCGTCGCTGACCTCGCTCGAAAACGGCATCCTGGCCGGTGTGCCCTTCGCCTTTGCGATGTGTACGCTCTACATTCTGGGCTGGACCCAGGACAAGACGGGCGACCGGCGCTGGCACCTCGCCACGCTCGGCCTGACCTCGGGCGCCGCCCTGCTGCTGAGCCTGCTGAGCCCGTCTTCGGTCGTGGCCTATGCCGCTCTGTGTATCGCCGTCTCCTGTTCGTTCACCTTCGCGGCGCTCTGGTGGCCGTCGCCTACCAGCGTGCTGAGCGCGACAGCTGCCGCCGGTGGTCTCGCGCTGATCAACGGCGTGGGCAACCTGGGCGGTTTCGTCGGGCCCTATGTCGCCGGGCTCTTCTTCGAAGGCGGGGAAGACGGCTTCATGCGGACGACAGCTTTTTTCGGGATCGTGATGATGATCGCGGGGATGTGGCCGATCATCTTCAGCAAGCTGTTTCCCAGTGCGCGGGAGCTTGAGGCCAGAAAGGCAAATCTCGAGGGCGATACGGTTCTTGAGGACGATGTCGACATGGGGCTGCAAGTGCCTGGCCGAAACTAGCTGGCCGAAGCTCGATTGGCCTGTGTGTGTCAGTAAGAGGCACGACAGGCCAGTTGCGTGGATCAGCCCGAGAGCCGGACGGACCCTCTCCTGTTCGGCTCGGGCGATGCGCCGGTCTCGGCCCCTTTGGGGGCCGAGACACGTTTTTTGCTATAGCGGTTGCCAGATGTTGAAACACCGAGCCGCAGCGGCGTTCCCACAGACCGCGTGTCAGCCGCGCAGAGCCGCGACATGCGTGTCGAAAGACGGCGTATTCATCAACGCCTTGCAGCGGGCAAAGCGCGTGGTTGCGTAGTCCCAGAAATCCTCGGCGGTGTTGCCGTCGGCGAACTGGATCAGGCCCCAGAGCGTCCAGAGCAGATCGCACATCGCCTTGTAGACAACGACCCGGCCCATCTCGGCGGCTGTCGGACTGCGCCCGAAATAGGCCTCCAGCATCTCCCGGTCCATCGCGTCGGTGAAGTGGCCCTCGACGCTGAGATCGCCCAGATCCCAGAGCGGATCGTTCATGCCGCCATATTCGAAATCGACGATCCACATCTTTTCACCGTCATCGAGAAAATTCTCGCAGAGCGGATCGCAATGGCAGGGCGCAAGCTCGGCCGGGTTGGCATCCAGCGCCTCGCGGATCGGCCCGGCAGAGGCGACCACGTCGTGATAGCCCTCGGGCAGTTGCACGTTGCCCTTTTTGCCCAGCACCGCGAGATATTCCTCGATCATCGCGAACAGCTCGAACCGGCCGGCAAAGACCTCGCCCGAGCCGTGGAGCTGGCGCAGCGCGGCACCGGCGCGGGCGGGGCTGCCGGCGATGCTGGCGAAATTCTCCGGCGTCATCGTGACGATGTTCTCGACGCAATCCATCACCAGCAGCCCCTCTTCGGGCGCACTGTAAAGGATCTGCGGCGACACGCCCGCACGCGCCGCCGCCTGGGCATTGGCGAGCTCGGCGGCACGGTCGATATATTCCTCGGTCCCGGCGCCCGGCACGCGCACGACGACCGGCGTCATCCCTTCGGCATCGACGCGAAAGACCAGATTGGTCAGCCCGCCCTGACGGGTGATGGTCAGCGCGCTCTCGGGCAGATCGGCATAGCCCGGCGTCTGCGCCAGGGCTTTGAGGATGATGGTTTTGTGGTTTTCCGGCATTGTTCGCCTCCCTGTGGCGTTCTTTTTTGTGTGGCCGAACCGGGCAGGCCGGTTCGGCAGGCCTTGCGATCGCGTTTACGCCTTGAGGCGTTTGTTTTCCGGATCGTAAAGCGGGCCGTCGACGCGGGTGACGGCATGTGTGTCGCCGAAAACGACGCATTCGAAGGCGGTCTCCTTGGCAAGCGCCTTGGGAAGGTACCCCATCAGGATGGTTTTCCCGACCGAATAACCGCGCCCGGCGGAGGTGGCGAGCGACACCGTCTCGCCGTTCAGCAGGATCGGCTCGCCGCCCGACACCGGCAGCTGCGCATCTGTTACGAAGGTGCAGAGCATCTGTTCAGGGCCTTCGGTCTTCTGCTTTTCCAGCACCGCGCGGCCCATGAAATCGCCCTTGGCCTTCAGATGCACACGAAAGCCCAGACCGGCCTCGATGGGCGTGTAATCCGGCGTCAGATCGCCCGACCAGTAGATATAGCCCTTCTCCAGCCGCAGGCTCTCGATGGCGCGGTAGCCGACATTGCGGATGTCATGCGCCTGCCCCGCCTCCCAGAGCGTGTCATAGACATGGCGGGCGAATTCCGTGGGCACATGCAGCTCCCAGCCGAGCTCGCCCACATAGCCGATGCGCGCGGCCCGGACGACCGCCATGCCGACGACGATCTCCTGCGCGGTGGCAAAGGGGAAGGCCTCGTTCGACAGATCGTTTTCCGACACGCTTTGCAGCACCTCGCGCGCCTTTGGCCCGACGATATTGATCACCGCGCGGCCCGAGGTCAGCTCGATCAGATGCACCGAACCGTCATCGGGCATGTGGCGGCGGATCCAGTCGCTGTCATGCACGCCAAAGCCCGAGCCGGTGACGAGATAGAAGCTCTGCTCGCCGGTGCGGGTGATGGTGATATCCGCCTCGGTGCCGCCGGTCTCGTTGCAGAACTGCGCATAGATCACCGCGCCCACGGGCTTGTCCATGTTGCAGGCGGCCAGCCGTTGCAGCAGGTCGAGCGCGCCGGGGCCGATCAGCTCGAATTTCGAGAAAGAGGTCTGGTCGATCAGCGCCACGCCCTCGCGCACCGCGCGGTGCTCTTCGGCGACGTATTTCTTGTAACCGGGATCGATAAAGGCGAGCTGGTCTTTCTGCTCGACGCCTTCCGGAGCGAACCAGAGCGGGCGCTCCCAGCCGTTCTTGGAGCCGAAGATCGCGCCCATTTCATCGAGCCGGTCATGCAGCGGCGACAGGCGCAGATTGCGGGCGGTCTGATATTCCTGGCCCGGATAGCGCTGTTTGTAGTGGTATTCGTAATGCTCCACCGCGCGCGGATACATAAAGCGCCTGGTGCCGTGATGCGGCGAGAAGCGGCGCACATCCAGCGGCCAGAGATCGAGGCTCGGGCGGCCTTCGAGGATCCATTCGGCGATCATCTCGCCGGCCCCGCCGCCGGCGGCGATACCGTAGAGGAAACCTGTCGCCATCATCAGGTTGTCGAAGCCCGGCTGCCAGCCCAGCACGAAATCGCCATCCGCCGAATAAGGGATCGGCCCGTTGATGACCGAGCGGATGCCCACCTCGTTGATCACCGGCGTGACCTCGGCGGCAAGCTCGGCCAGCGGGCCGAAGCGGTCGAGATTGTCGGGCAAGAGCTGGCGCACGAATTCTCCGGGAATGCCGTCGTCGCCAAAGGGCAGCGTGCCCTCCTCGTAGCCGCCGATCACCAGCCGCCCGCCGGCATCGGGTTTGTAATAGACCAGCCGTTCCGGATCGCGCAGCGTCGGCAGGGTCTTGACGCTGTCGGTATCGGGCAGCGGCTCGGTCACGATATACTGGTGCTCGACGGCGCAGGCCGGCACATGCAGCCCCAGCTTGGCGCCGATCTCGCGACTCCACATGCCGGCGGCGACGGTCACCGTCTCGGCGGTCCAGGTGCCCTCGGAGGTTTCGACCCCGGTCACCCGGCCGTTCTCGACGATGAAATCCAGCACCTTCACGCCCTGGCGGATCTGCGCGCCGTTTCGGCGGGCGCCAGCGGCGATGGCCTGGCAGAGGCTGGCCGGGTCCACATGCCCGTCGGACGGGATGAAGGCCGCGCCTTCGAGCCCCTCGGCATTGATATAAGGGAAGAGATCCTTGGCCTCGTCGGGCGTGATGATATGCATCTCCAGATCGAAGCTCTGCGCCATGGTGGCGAGCCGCTTGGCCTCCAGCAGCCGGTCCTTGGTGGCCGCGAGCCGCAGGCTGCCGACTTTCTTCCAGTCAAAGGCCATGCCGGTCTCTGCCTCGAGCCGGTCGTAGAGCTCGACGGATTTCTTCAGCATCCGCGTGGTGTTGCGGCTGGAGCGGAGCTGACCGACGAGACCGGCGGCATGCCAGGTCGCCCCCTCGGTGATCGCGGCCTTTTCGAGAACCACGACATCCTTCTCGCCGGCGCGGGCGAGGTGATAGGCGACCGAACAGCCGATAATGCCGCCGCCGATGATGAGGTGTTTCGTCGCGTGTTGGGACATGTGTTGCAACTCCTGTTGGATTTGTTGGAATTTCAACCCAATATCGACGACAAGTAAACATAAATGTTGATTTATGTTTTTATTGGCCGTTGAACCTGCCCGCTGACGCCTTAGAATGAAGCAAAATCAACATAGAAACGCGCGGAATGTCGAAATACGAGAAAGAAATCCTCGACACGGTTGCGCTGCATGGCACCGTCTCGGTCATGGCGCTGGCCGATCAGCTGAAGGTCACCGACCAGACGATCCGGCGAATCGTCAAGCCGATGGTGGAGCGTGGCGAGATCCGCAAGGTGCATGGCGCCATCGTCGCGGTGAACGAATCCAATGACCCGCCGCTGACGAAACGGCTGGTGGCCAACCGACAGGAAAAGGCGATCATCGCCCGCACCGTCGCCGAGGTCGTACCGAATGGCGCGACGCTGGCCATCGACACCGGCTCGACATCGAGCTTCGTGGCGCAGGCGCTGAGTCAGCATCGGGATCTGACGGTGGTGACGAATTCAGCGCATATCGCCGCGGTTTTGGCGCTGAGCGAGGGCAATCAGGTCTATATGGCCGGCACCCAGCTGCGCAGCCATGACGGCGCGGCCTTCGACCAGTCAGCCTTTGAGGTCGTGTCGCGCTTTACCGTCGACATGACGATCCTCAGCGCGTCGCTGGTGCATCCCGAGCTGGGCTTTCTCGCCAACGACCAGCACGAGGTGGACATGGCAATTGCCATGTCGCGCATCGCCGACCGCCGCATCATGGCGGTCGATCACAGCAAGTGGATGGCCCGCAAGGCCAACGCGCCGCTGCGCATGCCGGTGATGCGGCCCGACGACATCCTGGTGACGGATCGCGCCCCGGATGCCGCCTATGACGATCTGCTGGCCGATCTGGACCTGCGCCTGCCGCGCCACTGATCCCTAGGCCCCCTCCGACGGCGCATCGGGACCGCCGCCATCGACCAGCACATAGCCGACATTGCGCACCGTCTTCAGCGTCTGCGGCGAGGCCGGGTCGGGCTCGATCTTCTGCCGCAGCCGGAAAATCAGCACATCGACGCTCCGGTCGAACACCTCGTCGCCGCTGACCCGGCTGAGGTCGATCAGCTCGTTGCGCGACAGCGGCGTGTTCATGTTCCGGCTGAGCGCGCATAGCAGGTTGAACTCGTGGTTCGAGAGGTTGACGGTCGTGCCCAGCGGGCTGATCAGACGCCGCCCGATGACCTTCAGTGTCCAGCCGCTGAAAGTATAGGACTCAGAGGCAAGGGGCGCCGGGTCGGGCGCGGCCTCCGCCACCGGGCCGCTGCGGCGCAACACCGCGCGCACCCGCGCCAGCAACTCGCGCGGGCTGAAGGGCTTGGTGACGTAATCGTCGGCCCCTAGTTCGAGCCCGACGATCCGGTCGGCTTCCTCGCTGGCGCCGGTCAGCATGATCACCGGTGTCTGCATGCTGCGCCGCAGCTCCTGAAGAAAGACCAGCCCGCTTTCGCTGGGCAGCTTGAGATCCAGCAGCACAAGATCGGCCGAACCCCTGCGCAGACGCGCCTCGGCGGAACGGCAGGTGGCAAAGGCCTCGGCCTGAAAGCCCTGATCCTCAAGGTAATCGGTCAGCAGACCCCGGATGCCGGGATCGTCGTCGATGATGAGGATCGTCTTGAGGTCAGGGGACATCGCGTGATTTTCCAGCTGCGCCGGCGTTATCTTACAGCGCTCCGCGTGACGCAACTGCACTGCGCTCACGACCGCAACCGCGTCCGCTGCGGATCGTAGAAGGGAAACGGCACGACATGTGCGCGGAGCCGTTTCTGGTGATGGTCGAGCTGGCCGATCTCCACCGCCCTGCCCTCCTCCGCATAGTCCCGGTCGAGCCGGCAGAGCGCGACGGTCTTTTTCAGCAACGGCGAGCGCACACAGCTGGTCACCACGCCGATCTCCGCCCGCCCGACAAAGATCGGATCGCCATGCTGCGCCGTCTCATTGCCGGCCAGTTCCAGGCCGGCGAGGCGGAAGCGGCCCTGCTCCTTGCGTTTCACCAGCGCGTCGCGTCCGACAAAGGCGTCCGTCTTGGACTTCAGCGGCACGGTAAAGCCGATGCCCGCCTCGAACGGATCTGTGGTGCCGTCGAACTCCGCATGCGCCATGACCAGCCCCGCCTCGACGCGCAGCATCTCCATCGCCTCAAGCCCGCAGGGCAGAATGCCGACCCCCGCACCCGCTTCGGCAACCGCGTCCCAGACGGCGGGCGCGTCGCCGCTGTGGCAAAAGATCTCGTATCCCAGTTCACCGGTATAGCCGGTGCGCGAGACCACCACGGGAATGCCGCCGAAGCCACCCAGCCGCGCCACCGAAAAGCGGAAACATCCCAGCTCGGCCAGCGGCGTTTCGTCGTCGCGGGTCCAGACGATCTCTTCGAGGATACGGCGGCTCTCCGGTCCCTGCACCGAAAGGTTGGCAAGCGCCTCCGTCGAGGGCCGCACCCAGGCCTTGAACCCGTTCTCCTCGGCCAGCCTGCGCAGCCAGACGCCGCAATAGGCGTCGGCGCAGACCCAGCGGAACAGATCGTCGCCCATCCGGAACAGCGTGCCGTCGTCGATCATGCCACCGGTCTCGTGGCACATGGCGGAATAGACCACCTCGCCCACAGACATGCGCCGCACATTGCGTGTGAGCGCCAGGATCATCAACGCCTCGGCATCGGGACCGGTCACCTCGAATTTGTGCAGCGAGGACAGATCCATCATCACCGCCTTTTCCCGGCAGGCATGATATTCCGCCACCGCGCCGTGGTTGCGATAGGTGGCGGGCAACCAGACCTCGCCGGCCTCGACATAGTGCGCGGTCAGAGCGGAGGTCTTTTCATGGAACGGCGTTTGCCGTGTCAGGCTGGGCTTGGCTTCGGGAGTCATTCGTACCGCCACGGATCTGGAGAAGAGGTTTTTCGCGCCGTAGGTGCGCACATGAATGTCGGTCGGGTTCCACCCGTTCGCCGGGTCGAGATCGTTCGGACAGGAGGTCGTCAGGCAGACGCAATCGGTCAGCGCCCGCAGCAGCACGTAATCGCCGGGCCGCGACCAGGCCTCGTCGAAGGACAGCGCATTGTCGTGCTCGGCGCGGGAGTTGAAGAAGAAGTTCACCGCCTCCCAGCCCGCGCGCGGTGCCACGCCATAAGGCGTCAGCCGTGCGTTGATATTGTCGGTGCAGTTGACGTGCCCGGGATAGCCGAGCTCTTCGTAGAACCGCGCGAAACAGGCCAGCCCGAAGGTGTCGTGCCGCCCGACGGTATCGCGGATCACCTCGAACATCGGCTCCTGCGCGACGTTGAAGAACCGCGAATGCAGCCCCGGTGCCGGATAGGCCGCCCCCATCAGAGAGCGCGTCGTGGTGTGGTGGATCTCCAGCTCGCGCCCGGCATCGAGCCCGCGCAGTGTCAGGGCCTGAAAATCGGAGCATTGCCGCCCCGACACGTCGATGATCTGGATATAGTCACCCGCCCGCACTTCGTAGGAAACCGCCGTCGAATGCGGGACATGGATCTCCTGCAACGGGTCCGCCAGCGGCTCGGGCAACGCCATGAGCGGCGACGCGGCGGGGTCTGCGCGCCGCGTCAGCAGCTCCACCCGCGACGGCGCGTGGGCGCCGCAAAGCGACATCGCGGGCGCCGGGGCCGCGATCAGGCAGAGCCCGTCCTCGACGGCGGCAAAGCCCGCGACAGCGCCGGGGGCGGGGTCGTCGTCGAACACGCGGCGCACCTGTCGCCCGGCGGGATCGAGCTGCATGCGCCGGGCCATTCCGCGCAGCGCCGCAAGGGCCGCGCCGTCGAAACGCTCTGAGCCCTGCCCGCTGTCGAAAACCGCCATGCGCGGCTCGCCGGAAAGCGGTTCGAGCCCGGCGGGATCGGCTCGGCCCGCCGCTGTCACAAACAGAAGCTCGCAGGGCTGGCCGCCTTCAATCGCCACCAGATGCAGGTGATCGCCGGCCCTGAGGGAGACGACCGCCAGCGCGCGCGAGACGATCTCGTCGCGCTCGATGCCCTGCTGCCAGAGCGAAATGCCCGGCTCGACGAGGTGATGCCAGCGGCTGGTCTGGGTGTCGTAAATGCTCATGATATTGCTCCTTGCGTTGGGCCCTCAGCCGGTCAGGCCGAGCGCGGCGCTGCGGCGGCGGCTCATGCTGCGCAGGATACGGTCGGCGATGATGCCCAGGCAGGCGATGCACAGCCCCGCGATCAGGCCCCGCCCGGTATCGCCGTCGGAAAGCGCGCGGGAAATCTGCTGTCCCAGATCCTTGGTGCCGACCAGCGCCGCGATGGCGACCATGAACAGCCCCATCAGGATGGTCTGGTTCAGCCCCAGCATGATTTCGGGCAGCGCCAGCGGCAGCTCGACCTTCCACAGCCGCTGCGTCCGGGAACAGCCGATGGCCTCCGCGGCCTCCTTGGTCTGGGGCGAGACACGGCGCAGGCCGAGATTGGTGTAGCGGATCATCGGCACCGTGGCATAGGCGATGACCGCGGTGATCGCCGCCACATCGCCGACCTTGAACAGCATCACCACCGGGATCAGGTAGACGAAGGACGGAAAGGTCTGAAGCGTGTCGCAGACCAGCAGGATGGCGCGCGACCCGGCATCGCTGCGCGAGGCCAGCAGACCGAGCGGGAACCCGATGGCAATGCTGGCGATCACCGCCATGCCGATCATGTAGAGCGTGGTCATGGTCTCGACCCAGAAGCCGGTCACCAGCGGAAAGGCGGCGAGCAGCGCGACGGTCAGCGCCAGCCCGGCGCCCCCGACCCGGTAACCGAGCGCCGCCGTCAGCGCGATCACCACCGGCCAGGGCAACCATTGCAGCGTGTCGCGCACCGGGATGAACAGATAGACCAGCAGCACGGTCTTCAGCGCCCGCAGCTCCTCGTACCAGGCATCGGAGATACGGATCACAAGCGCATCCCAGAACGCAGCCGTGCTGACCGCCTGTTCCGGCGGAAAGCTGCGAAGCCCGTCGAACAGCCAGGCAGCCGCGAGGCTGACAGCCAGCATGCCGGCGCCGATCATGAGCAGTCGCCGCCGGCGGACGGTCTCGCCACGGCGGAACGGATCGTAGCGCGACGCGGCGAGGCTCAGCCGGTCGAGCGCCACCGCCAGCACGACAATGGCGGCACCCAGCTCGAGCGCAGCGCCGAGCCGCAGCGAATTGAGCGCGATGAGCAGGTTATGCCCGAGCCCGGCGGCGCCGATCAGCGAGGCGATCACCACCATGGCCAGGGTCTGCATGATGACCTGATTCACCCCGAGCAGCAGTGTCGGGGCCGCTGCCGGAAAGCGGATCTTGGCCAGCATCTGCCAGCGCGTGCAACCAGCAATGGCGCCGGCCTCGATCAGCTCGGAGGGCACCGAGCGCAGCCCGATCAGCGTGCAGCGGATCATCGGCGGCGCGGCAAAGATCACCGTGGCGATCAGCGCCGGCACCTGTCCAAAGCCGAACAGCACGACGATCGGGGCGAGATAGGCAAAATGCGGCGTGCTCTGCATCACGTCGAGCACCGGGGTCAGCCCCCGCTCCAGCCGCCGCGAGGCGAACAGAACCAGCCCGGCGGCAGTGCCGGCGAGGACCGAGAGCGGCACGATCACCAGCACCAGCGCCAGCGTATGCATCGCCGGCTCCCACATGCCGAAACCGGCAAGGAACGCGCAACTGCCGGCGAGCAGCGCGCCCAGACGGGGCCCGCCCAGAAGGACGCCGGCCAGCGCAAAGGCACCCAGCACGGTGATCCAGGGCAGCGGCAGGAGCCAGCCGCCCTCACCGGCGTCGCCGACAAGCAGCGCCTCGGTCAGATCAAGTGGCTGTTGCAGCAACCAGGAAAGGGCGCGCGTCGCCTCGCGAAAGGTGAAGAGGCCGAAATCCGCCTCGTAGCCGAGCCACTCGAAGAACCGGGTGATCTTTGCCGCAAGCGGCAGTTCCCAGGCGGCGGGATAGTCCCGCGCCCAGTCCACGCTGTTGAGAAACAGCGCCGCCGCGACCGTGGCCAGCAGCAGCCCCGCGCAGGCGGCGGCCCTGCGGCCGGAGGCAGAGAGACCCGTCGCACCACGGGCGGAGATGGGGTCGGTCGTACTTTCGCTGCTCATGATGTCCGCCCCCCAAAAACGGCCGACACCAGATGCCGGCGCGTGAGAATACCCGCAGGAAGGTCCGCCGCGTCGAGCACCAGCCGGTCCTCGCCGTCAAGCAGCATGTCGGGCGCGATGTCCGAGAGCTTCTGGTGATCGTAGACACGGCGCGGCGGCAGACGCTCCGGCAGCGCGGTATCGGCGATGGCGCCGGCGGACAGCACGCTATCCTTGGGCGTATCCGCCCCGAACCGGGCAACATACCCGTCGGCGGGGCGCAGCACGATGTTTTCCGGCGTATCGAGCTGGATGATCCGCCCGTCCTTCATGATCGCGATCCGGTCCGCCACGCGCAGCGCTTCGGAAAAGTCGTGGGTAATGAAGATGATCGTCTTGTGAAGCTGTTTTTGCAGCTTGAGAAACTCGTCCTGAAGATCCCGCCGGATCAGCGGATCGAGCGCCGAGAACGGTTCGTCGAGAAACCAGATTTCGGGATCGGTGGTCAGCGACCGCGCGATGCCCACGCGCTGTTTCTGGCCGCCCGACAGCTCGCGCGGATAGAACGCCTCCTTGCCGTCGAGCCCGACAATCGACAGGTAGCGCCGCGCGATCGCCCGGCGGGCCTCCTTGTCGACCCCCTTCACCTCGAGCGGGAAGGCAACGTTGTCGAGGGCAGTTCGGTGCGGCAGCAGGCCGAAATGCTGGAACACCATGCCAAGCTTGTCGCGGCGCAGCCGGAGATGCTCGACCCGGCTCAGCTTCAGCAGGTCGCGGTTTTCGAATTCCATGCGCCCGGCCGTGGGCTCGATGAGCCGCGTCAGGCAGCGGATAAGTGTGGATTTTCCCGAGCCGCTCAGCCCCATGATGACGAGAATCTCGCCTTCATGCACATCGAAGGAGACATCGCGCACCGCGCCGACATGATGCGAGGCGGCGAAATCGGCCTCGGCGGGGCGGTGGTCGTGGCGTTCGAGAAAGGCATGCGGCCGGGGGCCGAAGACCTTCCAAAGGCCCCGGCAGGAAAGCTTGACTGGCATGTTCATTGTGGTGGTCGCCCGAATGAGAGTTCCGGTTTGGGCGGGCACAAAGGCGCCCGCCCGGCGCGCGGGCCCGACAGGTCAGTCGAGCCAGGCGTTCCAGACGTTCTCGTTCTCGGCGATCCATTTCTCCGCCGCGCCCTCGGGTGTGAGCCCGTCGACATCGACCATCGCCGCGGCCTCGGCGATATGGGCGTTGGTGAAATTGATCTTCTCGACGATCTCGAAGGCCCCCGGCCATGTCTCTTCCATGCCGGCCCAGACGCCCTTTTTCAGCCAGCCGGCGCTGGGATTGCCGCAATCATGGGTCTTGTCGGGATTGATGCCCCAGGAAGGATCGCTCTCGCAGGCGGGGTCGTAGGCGGGAAACTCGATGAACTTGCCGTCATAGCGCGCCTCGACCCAGTTCGGCGTCCAGTTGAACAGCACGATGGGCTCTTCGCGGCGATAGGCGGCATCGAGCTCGGCCCAGAGCGTCGAGGCCTGGCCGGCATTGACCACCTCGAACGCCAGCCCAAGCGCCTCGATGCGCTCCGGATCGGGCTTTTCCCAGTCCACCGGTCCGCCCAGATAGCGGCCCTTGGGCGCCGTCTCCGGCGTCGCAAAAAGCGCGCTACAGGCGGTCAGGGCCTCATAGTCCGGCAGGCCCGGGCAGCTTTCCTCCATATAGCTCGGATACCACCAGTCCTCGCGGGTGACCGCATCGTGGTTGCCGGCATCCACCATCCGCCCGGCATCGAGCTGGCGCTGGAACGAAGTGCGGTGCGTGCCTTCCCAGACCTCGATCTGAAGATGCATGTCACCATTGCCGATGGCGACGAATTGCAGCTGGTTGTCGGCGGGGCGGTATTCGACACTGTAGCCGCCCTTTTCCAGCAGCATGCCCGAGATCCGCGACAGCACGAGCTGGCTGGTCCAGTTGTTCTCGACAATCTTGATCGGTTCGTCGGACTGGGCCAGCACGGGCAGCGGCGCGGCGCCGGCCATAAGACAGATCAGGGCGGGGGTCAGGATAGGGGATCTACGCATGTGTCACTCTCTGTTGGATGTCTGATTTGGCGGCCATTCTGGTGTCGTGTGACCGTTCCATGCAGCTTGGCGGAGGGCAGGGGCCGGCTTCTATTGAAATCGGGTTTCGAAATATTTCAGGTGAAATCTCTGCGCTGTGCCCCATTGGCCCGGATGCCGAAAGCAGGCTAGCTTTACCGTCATGCCGCCCGGCCGGATCCCTCCGGTCGCAAACCGCCAACCGCCGGAGGACCGCAGGGAATGCCGGGCCGTCACACAGCATCAGGCCTCCGGATCGCGGCATGGGCCGCGCTTTTGACCATGGTTGTGGCCGGCGCGACGCCCCCTGCCCGCGCGGCGGACATCATCCGCGTCGCCTCGAACGAGTGGTGCCCCTACAATTGCGGCCCGGCTGACGACCGCCCCGGCTATATGGTCGATGTGCTGACCGAGGCCTTCGCCGCGGTCGGCCACCGCATCGCCTACGAGACACGGCCCCGCAACCGCGCGCTGCGCGAGGCGCGCATGGGCTTTCTCGATGCGGTCGTGGGCGCGGTGCCGCGCGGCGTCGAACGCTATGTGATCCCGCAGACGCCGCTCGCCACGGTGCAACCGGTGCTCGCCCTCCGCGCCCAGAGCCGCTATCGCTACGACGGGCCCGCGTCGCTCGCGCCGCTGCTGGTGGGCGCCGTGAAGGGCTACAATTACACCGCCGAAATCGACGCTTATCTGGCCAATGCCGCCGATGACATGACCCGCACCGATCTGGTCTTTCAGCACGACGCCGAAACCCTCGGGCTGCGCAAGCTCACCATCGGGCGCATCGACGCCTTTCTGGGATACGAGGCGGTGCTGGCCTATCTGGCGGAACGGCTGGCGCTGTCCGACCGGCTGCGGCTTGTCCCGGTGGGCGAGCCCACACATCTCTATATCGCCTTCTCCCCTGCCTCCGCCGACTCGCCCCGCTATGCCGCGCTTTTCGACGAAGGCATGCGCATTCTCGCCGAGAGCGGGCGCCTTGCGGCGCTGCGCGCCAAATACGGCCTCTCCGAAGAGGACCGCCCGTGAGCCGCGCGACGCGGCTGCCCGGGGTACTGACGGGCCGGGGATCGCTGCAATGGTCACTGATCCTCGTCCTCGTGCTCGGGCTGGTGGTGCCGATCTCGTTGCTCGCCTTCCACACCCACAAGGAGCGCAAGACCGCGCTGCTGACCGAGTTGCGGCAGCATCTGGCGGAGGTGACGGAGGTGCTCGCCTCGGGCCTCGTCGCGCCGACCTGGAACCTCGACGCCGAGGCCGCGCGCCCGCTGCTCGATGCGGTGATGAGCGACGAGCGCGTCGTGGACATCACCGTCTATACCGAGCTGATCCCGCGCTTTCTCCAGGCCAGCCGGCCCGAGCGGCGCAGCAGCGTCGGGCGCCCGCTCCTGATGCAGCGCGCGATCTATCGCGGCGACGAAAAGATCGCCTTTGTCGTAGTGGAAATGTCGACCGCCCGCATGGAAGAGGCGCTGCGGCTGGAAGAGGCGCAGATCCTGCGCACCGCCGTGGGGCAGTTCGGTGTCAGCATGCTGATGATCCTGTTCTTCCTTCAGCTCAAGATCGTCCGGCCGCTGCGATCTCTGGCGCTCAGCGCGCAATCCGTCGCCGCCGGCGTGCTCGACACCCGTGTCGACACCTCGGGCTGGGGAGAGGTCGGCCGGCTTGGCGAATCCTTCGACTCCATGCGCCGGGCGCTCCAGGCGAATTTCCGGCAGACCCGCGCCCAGCAAAAGGAGTTGCAGGAAAGCGAGGCGCTGAAACGCGCGGTGATCGACAGCACGCTGGACGGGCTGGTCACGGTCGCGGCGGATGGCAGGATCGTCGATTTCAATCCCGCCGCCGAAAAGATCTTTCGCATGAAGCGCGACGCGGTGGTCGGCAAACCCTTTGCCGAGGTCGTCTGGCTGCCCGAGGACTCCCTGCCCGACCGCGGCGGCCTGCCGCCGGACACTCACAGCCACCCCTCGACGATTTTCAACCCGCGCAAGGAGATCTCGCTCGCCTCGCCCGAGCGCGCGCATTTTCCGGCGGAAATGACCGTTTCCGAGGTGCTGCTGCCGCAGGAACGGTTCTTTGTCATCCAGCTGCGCGACCTGTCGCGACGCAAGGCCATCGAGCGCGACAAGACACGGCTCGAAGAGCAGCTCGCCCAGTCCCAGAAGATGGAGGCGCTGGGAACCATGGCCAGCGGCATCGCCCATGACGTCAACAACATCCTCGGCGTCGCCGTGGGCGCGGCGGAAATTGCCACCGACCTGACCCCGGAGGATGGTGCGGCGCGGAAATATCTTGCCCGGGTGCTCGAGGCCGGCGCGCGCGGGCGGGCGCTGGTGGAACAGATCCTGAGCTTTGCCAGCCCGTCGAGCAAGCACCGCACCGCTCTCTCGGCGGTCGGACATATCCGCGGCTGCGTGCGTGCGTTCAGCGAAAGTGCGCCGCCGGAGGTGTCGATCCGCTTCGCTTCGGATGTCGAGGATGCGGTGATCTATGCCGATCCCGTCCAGATCAGCCAGGTGCTCGACAATATCCTGCTGAACGCGCTCGACGCGATGCCTGAAGGCGGGCGGATCGAGGTTACATTGCTGCGTGAACACCGCCCGGATTCCGATGGCGGAGACGTCCTGTCTCTGTCGATCTCGGACACCGGCACCGGCATGGACGAGGCGACCTGCCGGCGCATTTTCGACGGGTTTTTCACCACCAAGGGCACCGGGCACGGTCTGGGCCTGACGCTGGCGCACGGGATCGTCGCCAGCCATGGCGGCAGCCTCTCGGTGAGCAGCGCGCCGGGCGAGGGCAGCCGCTTCACCATCTGCCTGCCGATACACGAGGGCGCCGCGGATGGCACAGCGGCGCCGGCAGGCGCGCGGCAGCAGCCGCGCGCGGCACGGTTCGAACGCGCCATGGTGGTGGATGACGAAGACCAACTTGCCGAAACCACGGAACTCGCGCTGCGCGAACTCTTTGCCGAGGTCGAGCGCTTTTCCGACCCCGCCGAGGCGCTGAGCGCCTTTCGCGTGCGCGGTCGGGATGCCTATGACCTGATCGTCACCGATTACGCCATGCCCGGCATGACCGGCGTCGATCTGGCGCGGGCGCTTCGGCAGGACCGCCCGCAGCTTCCCATTCTGCTCTATAGCGGGATCCTGAAAGATGCCGTCGCCGAAGAGGCGCGCCGTATTGGACTCGACGCCGTGCTTACCAAGCCGTTCTTCCGGCAGGAGCTTCTCGATACCGTGCTGCGGGTGATGACGGCACGCGCGGCCTGAGCGAGAACCCCGGCAAGGCGCGCGCCAGGCCATGTCCGCTCAGCCGCGCGGCTCCGCCAGCGCGGCGCGGGCGAAGGTCAGCAGCTCTTCCGGGCGCTCCGCCAGGTAGTCGGCCCCCTCCAGCATGCTTCGATCCTGCCAGCCCCAGAGCACCCCGACAGAGCGCAACCCGGCCTGCCGTGCCGCGTCGATATCGCTCTTGGCGTCGCCGATCATCAGCACCGCCTGCGGCATGCTTCGCAGCGCCGCCGCCTTGCCCGGGTGGCGGTCGCCGCCCAGCACGTCGCGAAAATGGCCGTCGAGCCCGTGACGCGACAGAAACCACCGGACAAAGACCGTCCGGCTTGAGCTGAGCACGCAAAGCGGCGCCAGCGCGGCGAGCGTCTCGAGGCACGCCGGCATTTCGGGAAACGGCGCCGCCACGCTCTCCTGCTCCAGAGACAGCGCGGCCATACGCTTGTCGAACCGGGCGGCATCGAGCCCGAGATCGGCGCCAAGCTGAAGAAAGGTCAGCGGGCAGAGCCGGGCGAAAGGTGTCATCCCGCGCGGCAGCACGAGGCCCTGTTCAGCCGCCGCCTGACGGCACAACCTGTCCCAGAAACCCAGCGTGTCGGCGATCACCCCATCGAAATCCAGACAGATCATGACGCCCCTCCCGTCAACATTCCGGCAGGTTCACCGCGATCCCGCCGGTCGAGGTTTCCTTGTACTTGTCGCTCATGTCCCGACCGGTGTCGCGCATCACCCGGATGCAGTTGTCGAGCGGCCTGAAATGCGTACCGTCCGCGCGCAGCGCGAGCGCCGCGGCAGAGACGGCCTTGATCGCGCCCATGGCGTTGCGCTCGATACAGGGCACCTGCACCAGCCCGGCGGCGGGATCGCAGGTCATGCCCAAATGGTGTTCAAGCGCGATCTCGGCGGCGTTCTCGATCTGCTCGTTGCTGCCGCCCAGCACAGCGCAGAGACCGGCAGCGGCCATGGCCGAGGCGGATCCGACTTCGCCCTGACAACCGACCTCGGCGCCGGAAATAGAGGCATTGTGCTTGATCAGCCCGCCGATGGCCCCCGCTGTCAAAAGAAAGATCCTGCGTTTCTCGGCGCTGGCCTCGTCACAATGATCGGCCCAGTAGCGCAGCACCGCCGGCACGGTGCCCGCCGCGCCATTGGTCGGCGCCGTGACAACCCGCCCGCCGGCGGCGTTTTCCTCGTTCACCGCCATCGCGTAGGCGGAGAGCCATTCATTGGCGACATGCGGCAGCTGACGGTTGGAGAAGCGCTGTTCGGTCAAGCTCTGATAGAGCGCCCGCGCCCGGCGACGCACCCGGAGCCCGCCGGGCAGTTCGCCCTCCCGCGCAAAACCACGGTCGATGCAGGCGTCCATCGCCTGCCAGATCGTGTCGATCTCCGCGTCGATCCGCGCCCGCCGCAGCGCCTCCTCGTTGGCACGCGCCATCTGCGCGATGCTCAGGCCCGAGCGTGCGCCGAGGCGCAGCAGCTCGGCGGCACTGGTGAAGGCATAGGGCAGCGGGTCTTGCGAGGCGGCGGCGGGCGGCGCGGCAAGCTCCGCATCGGTCTGCACGAACCCGCCGCCCACCGAATAATAGGTCTGGCGGTGACAGGCCCGCCCCGCCGCGTCGAAGGCCTCGAAAATCATGCCGTTGGCATGCCCGGGCAGCGGCGGGCCGTAGTCAAAGACCAGATCCCGCGCGGGATCGAAAGCCAGCGGCGGCAGCGCGTCGGGCGTTAGCCGACAGCCCCGGTGCAGCGCCGCGAGCATGGCCTCCGCCGCGTCGGGATCGAGCGTTTCGGGACGTGCGCCCAGCAGCCCAAGCATCACCGCCCGGTCGCTGTGATGGCCCTTGCCGGTGAAGGCCAGCGAGCCGTGAAGCGAGACACGCAGCGCCGCCGGGGCGCCGGCCCCTGGGATCGGCTCCGCGCCACCGCGCAGATCGTCCAGAAACCGCCCTGCGGCCACCATCGGCCCCATCGTGTGCGACGACGAGGGGCCGATACCGTGCTTAAAGATCTCAAAGACCGAAACGACCATCGCTCAGCGGTAGATCGGGAACGCGTCGCAGAGCGACCGCACCTGCCCGCGCACCTGTGCCTCGATCTCGCTGTCGCCCTCGGGCCGGGCGGCAAGCGCGTCGATCACCGACAGGATCATCCGCGCGATGCTGCGGAATTCCGCGTTGCCAAAGCCGCGCGTGGTGCCCGCAGAGCTGCCGAGACGAATGCCCGAGGTGACAAAGGGCTTTTCCGGATCGAAGGGAATGGCGTTCTTGTTGCAGGTGAGGCCCGCGCGCTCCAGCGCGATCTCGGCCACCTTGCCGGTCACGCCCTTGGGCCGCAGATCGACCAGCACCATGTGGCTGTCCGTGCCGCCCGAGACGATGCCGAGACCACCGGCGCGCAGCTCCTCGGCCATGGCCTGCGCATTGATCACGACCTGACGGGCATACTCACCGAATTCCGGCGTCAGGGCCTCGCCGAAAGCCACCGCCTTGGCGGCGATCACATGCATCAGCGGGCCGCCCTGGTTGCCCGGAAAGACAGCCGAGTTCAGCTTTTTCGCCAGCGCCTCGTCATTGGTCAGAATGATCCCGCCGCGCGGACCGCGCAGCGTCTTGTGGGTGGTCGAGGTAACCACATGGGCGTGCGGCATCGGATCGGGATAGACCCCCGCCGCGACAAGCCCCGCGTAATGCGCCATGTCGACCATCAGGTAGGCGCCGACCTCGTCCGCGATCTTGCGGAAGCCTTCGAAGTCGATCTTGCGCGGATAGGCCGAGGCGCCCGCGACGATCAGCTTGGGCTTGGTCTCCAGCGCCTTTTCACGCACCTTTTCCATGTCGATCAGGTGGCTGTCGGCATCGACCTCGTAGGAGACCACGTCGAACCATTTGCCCGACATGGTGACCGGCGAGCCGTGGGTGAGGTGGCCGCCATGGGCGAGGTTCAGGCCCATGATGCGGTCGCCCGGTTGCAGCAGCGCCAGGAACACCGCCTGGTTGGCCTGCGCGCCGGAATGCGGCTGCACGTTGGCAAAGCCCGCGCCGAAGAGCTTTTTCACCCGGTCGAGCGCCACCGTCTCGGCCACGTCGACATGCTCGCAGCCGCCGTAATAACGCTTGCCCGGATAGCCTTCGGCATATTTGTTGGTCAGCACAGACCCCTGTGCCAGAAGCACGTCGCGCGAGACGATATTCTCGGATGCGATCAGTTCGATCTGGTTCTGCTGGCGGTCGAGCTCGGCCTCGATCGCAGCAGCGATCTCGGGGTCGGAAATCGGGGCGCTCTTGCTCAGGTCAAGCATGTCGTCTCCTTGGGAAAAGGTCAGCCGGGCCCTGCCCCGGGCCGCGTGTCGCGGGCCCGGGGGGGACTGGCGGGGGAAGGAAAGCCGGGCCAGGCCCGTGTCAGTCGAAACAGGCCTCGATCAGGGGCCGGGTGTTTTCCTCGGTCATCTCGATCGGGTTGCCACCGGTCGAGGGATCCTTGAGCGCGCCGCGCAGGATGGCGTCGATATCGGGAGTGTCGATGCCGAGGCCACTCAGGCTGGAGGGAATGCCCAGATCCGCGATCATCTCGGTCACCGCCTCGCGGAAGCCCTCGAACCCGCCGTCAATGCCCAGATAGCGCGCTGCCATGGCGATCCGGTCCTCGATGGCCGGACGGTTGAAATCGAGCACGCGGGCCATGACGGCGGCGTTGGTCGTGCCGTGATGGGTGTGGTAAATCGCGCCCACCGGGTGGCTGATGGCATGGATCGCGCCCAGACCCTTCTGAAAGGCCGTCGCCCCCATCATCGCCGCCGACATCATATGCGCCCGCGCCTCCAGATCGGCGCCATCCGCATAAGCGCGCGGCAGGTTCTCCTTCACCAGCCGCATGCCCTCCAGCGCGATGCCCTGGCTCATCGGGTGGTAATGCGGCGAGCAATAGGCCTCCAGACAATGGGCAAACGCATCCATGCCGGTGCCGGCGGTGATCGGCTGCGGCATGCCCACGGTCAGCTCGGGATCGGCGATGACCACCGAGGGCAGCACCTTGGGGTGGAAGATGATCTTTTTCTCGTGGGTCTCGGAATTGGTCAGCACCGAGGCACGCCCGACCTCCGAGCCGGTGCCGGCGGTGGTCGGTACGCAGATATTGGGATGGATCGCATCGGCATCGGCGCGGGTCCACCAGTCGCCGATATCCTCGAAATCCCAGACCGGGCGGGTCTGGCCCGCCATGAAGGCGACCATCTTGCCCAGATCGAGCCCGGAGCCGCCGCCAAAGGCGATCACCCCGTCATGGCCGCCCTCGCGGAACATCCGGACGCCTTCGGCAAGGTTGCTCTCGTTCGGGTTCGGATCGACCTCGGAAAAGAGCGCGCGGCCAAGGCCCGCCCCCTCCAGCACGTCGAGCGCCCCCGCGGTGATCGGCAGCGGCGCGAGGCCCTTGTCGGTGACGAGCAGCGGGCGCGAGATGCCGGCGGCTTTGCAGGCCTCGGCCAGCTCCTTGATGCGCCCGGCACCGAAGCGGATGGCCGTGGGATAGGACCAGTTTGCAGTCGGGGTCATGGCTCAGACTTTCTTTTTCAGGTGATAGGATTTCGGACGGGTCAGCGCCTGATAGGCCAGCGGCGACAGGCCGGCGCCGCGCCCGGTATCCTTGCAGCCGCTCCAGCACAGCGCCGGGTCGAGATAATCGCAGCGGTTCATGAAAACCGTGCCGGTTTGCAGCCGCCGACCGATGGCCTCCGCCGCCTCGGCATCGGTCGTCCAGATCGAGGCGGTGAGCCCGAAGCGGCTGTCATTCATCAGCCGCACGGCCTCGTCATCGTCGCTGACCGGCATGATGCCGACCACCGGGCCGAAGCTTTCCTCGCGCATGACCTCCATCTCGTGGGTCACACCGGTGAGGATCTGCGGCGTCAGATAGGCGCCGCCGTCATCCGCCTCCATGGTGTCGATATGCGCCACCGCACCCGCCGCGACGGCGGCGTCGATCTGCGCGCGCACGCCCCTTGCAAAGCGCACATGCGCCATCGGGCCCATGGTGGTCTCTGCCTCGCGCGGATCGCCCAGTTTCGAGCCCCGTACCAGCGCCACCGCCTTCTCGACAAAGGCGTCGTAGAGGCTTTCGTGCACATAGATCCGCTCGATCCCGCAGCAGCACTGCCCGGAATTGAACATCGCCCCGTCCATCACCCCGTCAACGGCGGCGTCGAGATCGGCATCGGCGCGGATATAGGCCGGATCCTTGCCGCCCAGCTCGGTCGCAACCCCTATGAAGGTTCCGGCGGCGGCGCGTTCCATCGCCTGCCCGCCCCCGACGGAGCCGGTGAAATTCACGAAATCCACCTCGCGCCCCGAGATCAGCGCGCCGGTCGCTTCGTGATCGAGAAAGACGTTCTGGAACACCGCCTCCGGCACGCCGGCGGCGTGGAAGGCCTCGGCCAGATGCTCGCCCACCAGCAGCGTCTGCTCGGAATGTTTCAGCATCACGCTGTTGCCGGCGACCAGCGCCGGCGCTACCGCATTGATCGCCGTCATATAGGGGTAGTTCCACGGCGCGATGATCAGCACGAGCCCCAGCGGCTCGCGTTCGATCTTGCGCAGGATGCCGGGGCCGTCCTCGACCACCAGCGGCGCCAGCGCCTCCTCGGCGATGTCGCACATGTAGCTCGCGCGCTCCTCGAACCCGCCGAATTCGCCGCCATAGCGCACCGGCCGGCCCATTTGCAGCGCCAGCTCGCGCGTCATGCGGTCGGTCTGTTCGCCGATGATGGCCACGGCGCGGCGCACCAGCGCGATCCGCTCCGCCATCGGGCGCGCCGCCCACTCCGCCTGCGCGGCGCGGCCCGCCCGGGCGGCGTCCTCCGCATCGGCTTGCGAGAGGGTCGGGCGGGTGGCCACGACGCTGCCGTCGATGGGCGATATGCAAGTCAGGTCTGTCACGTCAGCACCTTTCGAATCCACGAGAGATTTCCCAATCCGTCACCGCCGCGTCGAACGCTTCCTGCTCGACCTCGGCGGCGCGGGCGTAATGATCGACGACCCCGTCGCCGAAAGCCGCGCGCAGCATGGCCGAGCCGCGCAGCGTCTCGGTGGCCTCGCGCAGGGTGGTCGGCACGTTCGCCGCGCCGTCATTGGCATAGATGTCGCCCGAGATCGGATCGGGCAGCGCCAGCTCTTCCTCGATCCCGGCGAGACCGGCGGCCAGCATCGCCGCCTGCGCCAGATAGGGGTTCATGTCCGAGCCGCCGATCCGGCACTCGATGCGCACGCCCTTCGTCCCCGCCCCGCACATGCGGAACCCGGCGGTGCGGTTGTCGACCGACCAGACCGCCTTGGTCGGCGCGAACGTCCCCTTGCGGAAGCGCTTGTAGCTGTTGACGTAAGGCGCCAGGAACACGGTGTAATCGGGGGCGTATTTCAGCAGCCCGGCCACGAAATGATCCATCAGCGCGGATTTCCCCATCGGCCGGGCGGGATCGTGAAAGGCGTTCTCCCCGTCGCGGAACAGCGAGCAATGCACATGGCTGGCCGAGCCCACCTTGTCCGCGTGCCATTTCGGCAGGAAGCTGGCAGTCAGCCCCTGCGCGGCGGCGATATCCTTGGCCGCGTGCTTGGCGATGGTGTGGTAATCGGCGCAGCTCAGCGCATCCTGATAGCGCAGGTTCAGCTCCTCCTGCCCGGTCTCCGCCTCGCCCTTGGAGCATTCCACCTCGATCCCGGCGGCGTAGAGCATGTTGCGCAGCGGGCGCATCACCACCTCGTCGCGTGTGCTGAGCTGGATCGCGTAATCCTGGTTGTGCTCCACATGCGGGCGCAGATTGCGGAACCCCGCCTCGCGGTTCTCCCGCGCGGTGCCCTCGAAGAGGAAAAATTCCAGCTCGGTCGCCATCATCGGCGCGAGCCCCCTCTCCGCCAGCCTTGCGATCTGGCCCTTCAGCATCTGCCGGGGCGCGTGGGCCACTGGCGCATGCGCCTCGTGATCCTCCAGGTCGCAGAGCACCATGGCCGTGCCCTCAAGCCAGGGCAGCGGGCGGATCGTGCTCGCATCGGGCCGCATGGTGTAATCGCCATAGCCGGATTCCCAGGACGTGGCGCGATAGCCCTCGGGCGTGGCCATCTCGAGATCGGTCGCCAGCAGGTAGTTGCAGCAATGGGTCTCGGCATGGGCATGGTCGAGAAAGTTCTGCACATGAAAGCGCTTGCCCATGAGCCGCCCCTGCATGTCCACCAGACAGACAAGCACAGTGTCGATCTCACCGGTGCTCGCCTTCTGCCTCAGGTCTTCGAGTTTGTCGTCAGGCATCGTTGCCTCCTCCGTTCATGGCGGGCAGGGCAAGGGCAATGCGCCGGGCAAGGAAGCGCCCGGCCTGCAATTGCGCGGCCTCGCTCGCGATCAGGTCGTTGCGTATCTCCAGCATGACATTGGGCCAGTCCCGCGCAATCCCGTGCTCGACAAGCGTGTGCGTCACCCCATCCTCGGGGCCGTAGGGCGCGTTGCGGGTGGCGCGCCAGGGCGCGGCGCCGGGCCAGTCCGACAGCAAGGCGTCGGCAAGCCGGCTGTCGCGGTCGTGCAGGATGCCGATTTCGCAGTCGCGCGGCACGCCCTGATACACGGGCGTGAAGCTGTGAACCGTCACCAGCACCCCCTGCCCCCGCGCCTGCATGAGCGCGGCCAGTGCCTTGCGGAAGGGCGTATAGACCGCCGCCGCGCGCTCGGCCCTGTCGGCTTCAGAGAGCGCCCTGTTGCCGGGAATCTCGTACAACTCGGAGCGTTCCGGAAAGGCGCTCGGTGCCTCTGGCGGGCGGTTGCAATCGTAGATCAGGCGCGACACGGAGCCTGCCACCAGATCGGCATTGAGCTCCGCCGCCATCGCCCGCGCCACGCCAAGCGCGCCGGGATCCCAGGCGATATGCGCACGCCGTGCGTCCTCGCC
Source organism: Salipiger abyssi (assembly GCF_001975705.1). Taxonomy (NCBI): domain Bacteria; kingdom Pseudomonadati; phylum Pseudomonadota; class Alphaproteobacteria; order Rhodobacterales; family Roseobacteraceae; genus Salipiger; species Salipiger abyssi. Next base: position 117,351 of record NZ_CP015091.1, on the reverse strand, counting down.
CAAACCCAGCGTGCCAAAGACCTCGGGGAAATGGTTCGACGCATGTTCACAGACCACGACCACATTCGCCGATGGCCGGGTCTCGTCTCGCGCCTCGATCAGGGGCAGGAACACGATGGGACTCCTCGCTGTGGCACCGCGCAGTCCGGATGTGGCATCCGATGGCGGATTCGTTGTTTTTTGTTGATATATTGAGTCTATTTCCCACATAAATCAACCTAAATGTCGAGATTTTCGGTCATGTGGACAGGTTTCTCAACGCCACCGCAGACATGATCCAACATCGCGCACTTACCCGGACCTCGCGCCTGCATCTTCATCTTTCCGCAAATACTCAAACCCGGCGCCGCAGGCGCCGCCTCTAGCCCATCCGCTCGGAGGCGTAGGAACCGGGCGAGGCCGGGAACACCACCGTCTTGTTGCCGTTCAGGAAAACGCGGCGGTGGATATGCGCGTGGATTGCGCGGGCCAGCACCTGCGCCTCCACATCGCGGCCCAGAGAGACATAGTCGGACGGGCTTTGCGCATGGGTCACCCGCACCGTGTCCTGCTCGATGATCGGGCCTTCATCCAGATCGGCGGTCACGTAATGCGAGGTCGCGCCGATCAGCTTCACGCCGCGCTCAAACGCCTGCTTGTAGGGGTTCGCGCCCTTGAAAGACGGCAGGAAGGAGTGGTGGATATTGATGATCCGCCCCGACATCTTCTGGCACATCTCGTCGCTGAGGATCTGCATGTAGCGCGCAAGCACCACCAGCTCGGCGCCGGTTTCCTCGACCACCTCCATGATGCGGCGCTCGGCCTGCGGTTTGTTCTCCTTGGTGACCTTGATGCAGTGGAAGGGGATGTCGTGGTTCACCACCACCTTCTGATAGTCCATGTGGTTCGAGATCACCGCCACGATCTCCACTGGCAGCGCCCCGATGCGGCAGCGATAGAGCAGGTCGTTCAGGCAGTGGCCAAAGCGCGAGACCATGACGATGACCTTCATCCGCTCGGTCTCCGAGAAGAAATGATAGGTCATGCCAAAACGCTTGGCGATCTCGCCGAAGGTCTCGGTCAGACCATCCGGAGAAACCGCGACATCCTCTTCGGGCGAAAAGCTGATCCGCATGAAGAAATTGCCGGTTTCGGCATCGTCGAACTGCGCACTGTCGGTGATATGGCACCCCTGCTCGGCAAGAAAGCCCGAGATCCCGGCGACGATGCCGCGGGTGGATTTGCAGGTGACGGTAAGGGCGTATTTGCTCATGCTTCGGTCCTTGCTTCGGTATGGGCTGATGATCGGCGGGCTCAGGCGCCAGGTGCCGGGGTCAGATCCGGATCCGGCAGGCCGGCCTGCCGGCAACTCGCGATCAGTGTATTGGCCAGCAGGCAGGCAATGGTCATCGGTCCGACGCCGCCGGGCACCGGCGTGATCGCCCCGGCCACCGCCGCCGCCTCGTCAAAGGCGACATCGCCGATGAGCCGCGCCGTACCATCCGGCCGAACGACCCGGTTGATGCCGACGTCGATCACCGTGGCGCCGGGCCTGATCCAGTCGCCCCGGACAAGCTCGGGACGACCGACGGCGGCGACGAGGATATCCGCCTGGCGGCAGAGCATCGGAAGATCCCGGCTGCGGCTGTGCACCACGGTCACCGTACAGTTTTCCGCCAGCAGCAGCTGCGCCATGGGCTTGCCGACGATGTTGGAGCGACCCAGCACCACCGCGTGCAGCCCGGAAAGATCCGCGTGCCGCTCGCGCAGCAGCATCATGCAGCCCAGCGGTGTGCAGGGCACCAGCCCGGGCTGCCCCGTCGCCAGCCGCCCGGCATTCACCACATGAAAGCCGTCGACATCCTTGGCGGGGTCGATGGCGGCCAGCACCCGCATCGGGTCGATATGCGCGGGCAACGGCAGCTGCACGAGGACGCCGTGCACGGCGGGGTCGGTATTGAGGCGCGCAATGAGCTCCAGCAGCGCCGCCTCGCCCGTGTCTTCGGGCAGCTCGTGGGCAAAGGACTGCATGCCCGCCTCCGCCGTGCGGCGGCGTTTGCTACGGACATAGACCTGGCTTGCGGGGTCGCTGCCGACCAGCACCACCGCAAGCCCGGGGCGCAGACCCTGCGTTGCCCCGAGCCCGGCGGTGCGGGCCGCGACGGTCTCCTGCAACCGCGCGGCCAGCGCCTTGCCATCGATACGCTGGGCCGTCATCTCAGCCCAGCTTTCCTGTCAGCTCGGGCACCGCGTCGAACAGATCCGCCACGAGGCCGTAGTCGGCCACCTGGAAGATCGGCGCCTCCTCGTCCTTGTTGATCGCGACGATGATCTTGGAGTCCTTCATCCCCGCGAGGTGCTGGATCGCGCCCGAGATGCCGCAGGCGATATAGAGATCCGGCGCCACCACCTTGCCGGTCTGACCGACCTGCCAGTCGTTCGGCGCGAAGCCGCTGTCGACCGCCGCGCGCGACGCACCAACGGCAGCGCCCAGCTTGTCCGCCAGCGCGGTGATCAGCGTAAAGCTGTCCTCGGAGCCCACGCCACGACCGCCGGACACGACGATGCCGGCAGAGGTCAGTTCCGGGCGGTCGCTCTCGGCCACCTTGTCCTCGATCCATTCCGACAGCGCCGGATCCGGCGCCGCCGCCACATCCTCGAGCGGGGCCGCGCCACCGCCCGCCGCCGCGTCGAAATTCGCGGTTCGGAAGGTGATGATCTTGGTGCTGTCCGAGGAACGAACCGTCTGCGTGGCATTGCCCGCATAGACCGGTCGCTCGAACGTGTCGGCATCGACGACGGCGGTCACATCGGTCAGCACCATCACATCCAGCAGCGCCGCGACGCGCGGCAGGATGTTCTTGGCATCGGTGGTGGCCGGCGCCACGATATGGCTGTAGCCCGGCGCCAGCGACACGATCAGCGCCGCCACGGGCTCTGCCAGGCGATGGCCGTAAAGCGCATCTTCGGCAACCAGGACCTTGGTCACACCGGCAATCCCGGCGGCCTCTTCCGCCGCCGCGCGGGCCGAGGCCCCGGCGGCCAGTACGGTGACCTCGCCCAGACCTTGCGCGGCGCTGACCGCCTTGGCGGTCGCATCGGTGGCCAGCACCCCATCGGTGAGTTCGGCAATCAGAAGAACGGACATCACACAGCTCCTGCGTCCTTGAGTTTCGCCAAGAGCTCGTCGACCGAGCTCACGATGATCCCGCCGGCGCGTTCCGCCGGTTCGCCGGTGCTGACGATTTCCAGCCGCGGCGCCACGTCGACGCCGAGATCGGCGGCGGTCTTTTCGTCGAGCGGCTTTTTCTTCGCCTTCATGATATTGGGCAGCGAAGCATAGCGCGGCTCGTTCAGCCGCAGATCGGTCGAGATGACCGTCGGCATGGCCACCCGGACGGTCTGAAGCCCGCCATCGACCTCGCGGGTCACCACGGCCTTGCCGTCCTCGACATCCACCTTGTTGGCATACATCGCCTGCGACCAGCCGAGCAGCGCCGAGAGCATCTGGCCGGTGGCGCCCAGGTCGTTGTCGATGGCCTGCTTGCCGCAGAGCACCAGCCCGGGCTGCTCTTCCTCGACGATCTTCGCCAGGACCTTGGCCACCGCCAGCGGCTCGATATCGGTATGCACATCCTCGGCAGCCGTCACCAGAACCGCCCGGTCGGCGCCCATGGCCAGCGCCGTGCGCAGCACCTCCTGCGCTTGTTTCACACCGATGGAGACGACGATCACCTCGGAGGCCTTGCCGGCCTCCTTCAGGCGGATCGCCTCTTCCACCGCGATCTCGTCGAACGGATTCATCGACATCTTGACGTTCGCCAGATCGACACCGCTGCCGTCCGGCTTGACGCGGACCTTCACATTGTAGTCGATCACACGTTTTACGGGCACGAGTACCTTCATAGCCTGCCTCCTTGAGCAGTCTTGCAGTCAGTTCAGGGATTTCGGGAGGAGCCCCGCGCCGGTTCGGACACCGCGCGGGGCAAGGGGATCAGGTCAGCATTTGACCCGTTCCATCTTGGGATCGAAGAGCGGCGCCAGATGCACCTTGCAGGGCACCCGCTTGGTCGCGACCTCGAGCTCGTATTCGCCCGACAGCACATAGTCGGCATCAATGGGCGTGTCGGAGCGGACATAGCCGTAGCCGATCCACTGGTTCAGCGTGTAGCCGAACCCGGCGGAGGCGAGATAGCCGACCCGCTCGCCATTACGGAAGATCGTCGAGCGACCGCAGATGATCGTGTCGGGGTCGTCGGTGGTAAAGGTGGCGAGCATCTTGCTTACCCCGCCGTCCTTCTGCGCCTGCACCGCCTCGCGCCCCTTGAAGGGGATATTCTTGCGCAGCTTGCAGGCCCAGCCGAGCCCGGCTTCCATCGGTGTGTAATCCGGGCCGATTTCGCCCGACCAGGCGCGATAGCCCTTCTCCAGCCGCAGGCTCTCGATCGAGCGGTAGCCCGCGTCGATCAACCCATGCGCGGCGCCCGCCTGTTTCAGCGCGGCATAGACCGTGGTGGCATATTCCACCGGCAGGTGCAGCTCCCAGCCCAGCTCGCCCACATAGGTGACGCGCAGCGCGTTGACCGGGCAGCCGGCGATGCCGATGGTCTTGGCAGTGCCGAATTTGAAGCCCTCGTTCGACACGTCGTCGCGGGTGACCGCCGAGAGGATGTCGCGGGCACGCGGCCCCATCAGCGACAGCACCGCATAGGCCGAGGTCACATCCACGAGCTGCGCGTTGCAATCGGCGGGGATGTTCCGGGCGATCCAGTCGAAATCATGGGTCGCATAGCCGGTGCCGGTGACGATGTAATATTCGTCCTGCCTGGTGCGCACGCAGGTCAGGTCGCATTCGATCCCGCCCCGGTCGTTCAGCATCTGGGTGTAGATCAGCCCGCCCACCGGTTTGGCCACGTCATTGGCGGCGATCCAGCTCAGCGCCTTTTCCGCGTCCGGCCCCTTGAGGATGAACTTGGCAAAGGAGGTCTGGTCGTAAAGCACCGCCGCCTCGCGCGCCGCCTTGTGCTCGCGGCCCACGGCGTCGAACCAGTTGGGCTTGCCATAGGTGTAGATGTCCCGTGCCTCCTCACCCGCCGACAGATCCGCGTACCAGTTGGGCCGTTCCCAGCCGAGCTTTTCGCCGAAACAGGCGCCGTTGGCCTTCAGCGTGTCGTAGAGCGGCGACTTGCGGCAGGGCCGGCCCGAGCTGTGCTCTTCGGAGGGCCAGGCCATGGTGTAATGCTTGGCATAGGCCTCCAGCGTGCGGGTGCGCACCCAGTCGGTATCGAAATGCGGCCGGCCGAAACGGCGGATATCCACCGGCCAGAGATCGAAGGGCGGCTCGCCATTGGCCACCCATTCCGCCAGCGCCATGCCGGCGCCACCGCCGGCGGCGATGCCGTAAGCGTTGAAGCCCGCGCCGACGAAGAAGTTCTTCAGCTCCGGCGCCTCGCCAAGGATGAAATTGCCGTCGGGCGTAAAGCTCTCGGGGCCGTTCACCAGCTCCTTGATCCCGGCGCTTTCGAGCGCGGGAACGCGGCCCAGCGACAGCTCCATGAGCTGCTCGAAATGGTCGAAATTCGAGCTCAGCAGCGTGTAGTGAAAGCCCTTGGGGATGCCGTCCATCGCCCAGGGGATCGGGTTGGCCTCGTAGCCGCCCATCACCAGCCCGCCGACCTCTTCCTTGTAATAGGTCAGCCGGTCGGGATCGCGCAGGGTGGGCAGATCGCCGGTCACGCCGTCGATGCGCTCGGTCACCATGTACTGGTGTTCCACCGGCACCAGCGGCACGTTCACCCCCACGGTCTTGGCGAAATCGCGGGTCCACTGTCCGCCGCAGACGATGACCTTTTCGCAGGCGATATAGCCCTTCTCGGTCTTCACCCCCTTGATCACCCCGTCCTGGAGGTCGATCTCCAGCACCTTGGTGTCCTCGTAGATCTTCGCCCCAGACATGCGCGCGCCCTTGGCCAGCGCCTGGGTGATGTCGGAGGGGTTGGCCTGCCCGTCGGTCGGCAGATAGGCCGCGCCCACCACGTCGTCGGTGGTCATCAGCGGCCAGAGCTCCTTGGCCTCGGAGGGCGTCAGCAGCTGCATGTCGAGCCCGAAGGACCGCGCGGTGGTGGCCTGACGCTTGACCTCGGTCCAACGCTCCTCGTTACAGGCCAGCCGTAGACCGCCATTCATCTTCCAGCCGGTGCCGAGCCCGGTTTCCTCTTCGAGCGTGCGGTAAAGCTTCACCGACTCGCCCAGAAGCTGGGTGATATTGGCGTTCGAGCGCAGCTGCCCCACCAGCCCGGCGGCGTGAAAGGTGGTGCCCGAGGTCAGTTTCTTGCGTTCGAGCAGGACCACCTCGGTCCAGCCCAGTTTGGCCAGATGGTAGGCTGTCGAGCAGCCCACGATGCCGCCGCCGATGATCACGGCTTTGGCGCTGGTCGGAAAGTCGGTCATAAGATCCTCACAAACGTTCGAAGTCTTTGAGCGCGGCGGCGAGCCGGGCCCGGTTTTCCGCCGTATAGGCGGCGTAGTCGAAGTCGATTTCCGAGTGGAGCTCGGACACCATGCTCCACATCGTCTCGCGCAGCAGCGAGCCGCATTTCATTGCCGCATAGGCGCGCCAGAGCGTATCGTCGGCGGGTTTGCCGTAGTAGTCGGCGAGCAGCCCGCGCTCCTGCGCCGCGTCGAGCCCGGCATTGGAGGCAAGCCCCGCGAGATCGAAGAGCGGCGAATTCAGCCCGCCGTAGTCCCAGTCGATCAGCCACATCCGGTCGCCCGCATCGAGCAGGTTGGCGGGCAGTAGGTCGTTGTGGCCCAGCACCACCTCCACCGGCCCGACCGCCGCCTCAAGCGCCTCGGCGATTTCGAGGAATTCCGGCAGCGACGGCACATGCGGCGAGCCCGCATCGCGCAGGGTGGCGGCGTAATCGCGCACCACATGAAAGACCCAGAACATCAGCACCGGACCGCGTAGCTGCCGTGTCCCCTCGCGGTGCAGCCGCTTGAGCAGCGGCAGGACGCGGGCAAGCGTGTCGGGGTCGCGGATATCCGCTTCGGTCAGCGCCCGGCCCGGCACGAAATCCATGGCGAGGATGCCCGGTTCCGCATGCACGATGGCGGGTGACAGGCCGACCGCATGCGCGGCGCGGTGACAGGCGAGCTCGTTGAAGCGCATCACCTGATGCACGGGGATGTCCCCGCCGACCCGCACCACGTAATCGCGGCCGGCATCACTCAGGCGGATATTGTGATTGGTGATCCCGCCGCTGAGCGCCTGGGCGTTCTGCGGATCGCGCCAGATCGGCAAGCTCAGCGCGCGGTGAATGGCCTCGTCCAGCGTCATTGCTCGATCCCCAGCTTGCGGCGCATCTGCCGCGCCGAGGCGGCGAGGATGCGGTCGGCGGTAATGGCGATAAAGGCCACAGCGAGACCGACGACGATCCCCTGCCCGGTATCGGCCTTGGTCAGTGCGATATAGACATCCTGACCCAGATCGCGGGTGCCGACCAGCGCGGTGATCACCAGCATCGACAGCGCCAGCATGATCGTCTGGTTCAGCCCCAGCAGCAGCTCGGGCACGATCATCGGCAGCTTGATCCGCCGCATGAGCTGCGCAGGCGTACAGCCCGAGACGATGCCCGCCTCGATCACCTGCGGGTCGATGGAGCGGATGCCATGCGCGGCGTAGCGGACGGCGGGGGCGAGCGCATAGGCGACGATGGCGATCATCGCCGAGAAATCGCCGACCCGGAACAGCATGACCACGGGGATGAGGTAGACAAAGCTCGGCAGGGTTTGCAGCGTGTCGACAAAGGCGCCGATCACCCGGTTCGACCCGGCGCTTCCGGCGGCCCAGATCCCCAGCGGGATGCCGATGACGGAGGCGATCACCACCGAGACACCGCAGAGATAGACCGTCATCATCGCCGGCGTCCAGAGACCGGCCAGAACGATCAGCCCAACCAGGCAAAAGACCAGCGCGGCGAGTCTCCAGCCCCCGGCGCGCAGCCCGATCAGCGTCGCGGCAAAGAGGCCCCAGACCCAGGGGATGCCGGTGAAGAAGCCGCGCACCGGCAGCATGAACCATTGCAGGATCATGGTCTTGATCGCGTCGAGCGTGTCGAAATAGGTGACGTTGATATATTCCATCGCCCGCGTCCAGAAGGCGCCGGTGCTGATCTCGGCGGCGGCCGGGTAGTTCTGGATCCAGGGCAGCACCATGCCCGCGAGGAAGGTCGCCAGCGCGACCGCCGCCGCCGAGAGCGCCCAGCGATGCCGCCGCAGCCAGCCGCCCTGCGCCTGACGCGCGGTCTGCTCGACGGTGCGGGTGGCGTATTCCTGGCTCAGCCGGTCGAGCGCGATGGCCAGCACGACGATGGCAATACCCGCCTCGATGCCGCCGCCGATATCGAGCCGGCGCAGCGCGGTCAGCACGTCATAGCCAAGCCCTCCGGCGCCGATCATCGAGGCGATGATCACCATGTTCAGCGTCAGCATGATCACCTGATTGACCCCAACCATGATGGTGGGCTTGGCCGAGGGGACCATGACCTTCCACATCTGCTGGCCGGGGGTGCAGCCGACCATGCGCCCGAGCTCGGCCAGCTCTTCGGGCACGCCGCGCAGGGCGACGATGGTGACGCGGATCATCGGCGGCATGGCATAGATGATCGTCGCGACCAGCGCTGAAACCGGGCCGAAGCCGAACATGAAGAGGATCGGCACCAGATAGGCAAAGACCGGCACGGTCTGCATCAGGTCGAGCACCGGGCGCAGCATCAGGTCGACCCAGCGCAGCCGGTAGGCGAGGATGCCCAGCAGCAGCCCGCCGCCCGCCGCCAGCGGCACCGCGATCAGCACCGAGGACAGCGTGACCATGGCGCTTTCCCACTGGCCGAACACCGCGAGATAGCCGAAACAGCCGCCCATCAGCGCGGCGAGCGCCCAGCTCTTGGTGTAGTGGCCAAGTGCGACGACCGCATAGACCACCGCGACCCAGGAGAGCGGAGGCAGGATCTGCACCGCCTGCTGGCCCTGACCAAAGACCAGCCCGCGCACGAAGAGATCGAGCACCAGATCGTAGGGCGCCTCGATCATCGCTGCGAGGCCGCGGGTGATCTCGCGGAATTGCAGTCCGAGGATGCGCGCATCCTCCAGCAGCCAGGTCATGAAGGCAGAAATCCGGCCCTCGAAATCCGGCTGCCAGGCGCTCGGAAAGCGGATGATCCAGCGCGCATCCAGCGCCTTGTAGAGATCGAAGGCGTAGTGCGAGATGAGCGCGGTGGAGAGGAACAGCGCCGCCCAGAACAGCCACGGCTTGCGCAGCAGCGCGGTAAGGCCGTTGGCCTGCCCGGCGGGGGCGGCAAGATCAGTTTCGGCTTGGCTCATGCCCCGCCCCTCCGGCCGACCAGCACGTCGATGACCTCGCGCCGTCCGATATGGCCCACGGTGACGCCATTGGAGTCGCGCAGGTTGAACACACCGTCCGCGCGTTCGATCTGGTCGGCGACAGTCTCGATCCGGGCGTTTGCGGGCAATTCGCCGACAACGCCGCTCTCGGCGGCGCCCGCGCGCATGACCGAGCCCAAAGTCAACACCTTGGCGCGCGGCACATAGCGGGTGAATTCGGCGACGTAATCGTTGGCGGGGTTCTGCACCAGCTCTTCGGGCGTGGCGATCTGCACGATCTCGCCGTCATGCATGACGGCAATGCGGTCGGCCAGCCGGATCGCCTCGTCGAAATCGTGGGTGATGAAGACGATGGTCTTTTTCAGCATTGCCTGAAGCCGCATGAACTCGTCCTGCATCTCGCGGCGGATCAGCGGGTCGAGCGCCGAGAACGGCTCATCGAGGAACCACAGGTCGGGCTCGACCGCGAGCGAGCGCGCGATGCCGACGCGCTGCTGCTGCCCGCCGGAAAGCTGGCCGGGATAGCGGTTTTCGCGCCCCTTCAGCCCGACGAGTTCGATCACCTCGCGGGCGCGCTGTTCGCGGGTCTGGCGGTCGATGCCCTGCACCTCCAGCGGAAAGGCGGCGTTCTGGAGGACGGTCAGATGCGGCAGAAGCGCGAAATGCTGGAACACCATGCCCATGCGCTTGCGGCGGATCTCGATCAGCTGCTTGTCGGATTTGCCGAGGATTTCCTCGCCGTCAAAGATCAGTTGCCCGCCGGTGGGCTGGATCAGCCGCGACAGGCAGCGCACCAGCGTCGACTTGCCGGAGCCGGAAAGCCCCATGATCACAAAGATCTCGCCCTTTGCGATCTTGACGTTGGCGTTGCGCACCGCACCCACCATGTGCTGGGCCTGGAAATCCGCCGTTGTCGGCGCCCCGCCATGGGCTTTCAGGAACTCGTCGGGCGCGTGGCCGTAGATCTTCCATAGGTCGATGCATTCGAGCAGGATCGAACTGTGTGTCATGTGTCAGGTCTCCCGGCGGCGTCCGGCGGGCCGGACGCGGGCAGTGACAGTCGCCTCAAGAGACCCGCGCCGCCTTGAGCCGGCGCGGGCAAGTTGGGCCGGCCGAAGCCGGCAGGGAGAGTTCAGTCCGCGATCCAGGCCGACCACACGTCCTTGTGGGCGTCGAGCCATTCCTGCGCGACGGCATCGACGTCCTGGCCGTCGAGATCGACCTTGCCGACCATTTCGCCCATCGCGGCATTGTCGAGCGTGAAGGCCTCGATAGCGGCGGCGGCACCGGGCCATTTCTCGGCGACGCCGGACCAGCCGACCTTCCAGATATTGCCGGTGGGCTTGCCGCAATCATAGGCCATGTCGGGATTGATGCCCCAGGAGGGATCTTCGTAGCAGGCCGGCTCGTAATCGGGGAAATCGACGAATTCGCCCTCGTATTTCGCCGGTGCCCAATGCGGCGAATAGAGCCACAGCACGATGGGCGCCTGACGCTGATAGGCCGATTCAAGCTCGGCAAAGAGCGCCGCATCGGTGCCCGCATGCACGACCTCGAAATCCATGCCAAGCGACTCGATGCGCTCTTCGTCAAAGCCGCCCCAGGTCACCGGCCCGCCGAGATAACGCCCGAACGGCGCGGTCTCTGCCGTGGCGAATTCCTGCGCGCAATCGTTCAGCGCCTGCCAGTCGGGCAGGCCCGGGCAGATGTCTTTCATGTAGGCGGGGAACCACCATTCCTCGATGGCATCCATGCCGGTGGGGCCGAAGGAGACCACGTTGCCGGTGGCAAAGGCTTCGTCCATCGCCTCGCGCCCGGTGGTTTCCCAGATCTCCATCGCCACATGCAGGTCGCCGGTCTTCAGCCCGGCGAACTGCGCGATGTAGTCGGCCTGAACGTATTCGACATTGTAGCCCGCTTCCTCGAGCACCTTGCCCATGATCGTGGTGGTGAGAAGCTGGCCGCTCCAGTCGTGCAGCGTCAGCTTGATCGGATCGGTGCTTTCCACCTCTGCAAAGGCGGCGCTTCCGGCTGTGAGGGCCAGCGCGCCGACCCCGATCGCTCCAATAATGTTCATAGTACCTCTCCTGTCGTCTGTCTGATCTTGTCAGGGGGCCGGTTGCTCCGGCTTCCATGGTTCGAAAATCATCAGGTTTCAGACATAAATCAACATCTTTTTCGATTTATACCATTTTTTTCCTGTATTAATGTTGAAAAATGTGGCTTTTTTCTCGTGTCACGCATCGAAACGCGCTTGCGGCAGCAGGAAACAACACGCATGGACCACCGAACCAATACGACCGCCGCCGCACGGGGGCATGAGATTCTGGAGATTCTCCGCCTCTCCGGCGGCAACAGCCGGATCCAGACACTCGCCGAGACGCTCGGGGTCACCGAGGAGACCATCCGGCGCAACGTTAAGAAGATGTCGGATGACGGGCTGGTGCATAAGGTGCACGGCGCGGTGCATCTGGCCGAGACCAAGACCGAGCTCAGCTTTTCCGCCCGCATGTCCGAGGCGCCCGACGCGAAACGCCGGATCGCGGCGCATGTGGCCAGGCGGGTGCCCGACGGTGCCTCGCTCTTTCTCGATATCGGCTCGACCACCGCCTATATCGCGCAGGCCTTGCAGGGGCATTCGGATCTGTTCATCGTGACCAACTCGGTCGCCGTGGCGCATGCGCTGGCGGCGCGCAACGGCAACCGCGTCTTCATGCCGGGCGGCGAACTGCGCGGCCATGACGGTGGTATCTTCGGCGTGGACGCGCTGGATTTCGTCGAACGCTTCCAGACCGATTTCGCCATCCTCTCCGCCGCCGCCATCGACGCACAGAAAGGCATTCTGATCTTCGATCTGGAGGAAGCCAAATTCTCGCGCGCCATCATGGACCGTGCCACCACACGTATTCTCGCCGCCGACAGCACCAAGTTCGGCCGCCGCGCGCCGATATCGCTCGCCGATCCGCATCTGCTCGATCTGCTGATCACCGACGCGCCACCGCCGGACGATCTCGCCGCAGCGCTTGCGGCGCTCGATATCGAGGTCAAACTGGCCTCGGCCCGCCCCCAGACAACCGGAGCCCCCCAATGACTGATCTGACCACCGCCTTGCAGGCCGCGCTCGACATCACGGGCGCGGCGGCCCGCATCTCTGCCGGGGCCTTTGCCAGCCCGCCGCCCGCCGACCTGAAGGAAGACGAAAGCCCGGTCACCCGCGCGGATCGCGACACGGAACTCAGCATCCGCGATGCACTGTCGGAAAAATTTCCCGAAGACGGGATCTTTGGCGAGGAGTTCGGCACCGCGGGGCTCGACCGCGCGCGCATCTGGGTGGTCGACCCGATCGACGGCACCAAGAGTTTCATCACCGGCGTGCCGCTCTTCGGTATGCTGCTGGCACTAGTCGAGGACGGGCTGCCGCAGCTCGGCATCATCCGCCTGCCCGCGCTCGGCACGGTCTATACCGGCCTGCGCGGCAAGGGCGCGGAAAAGGACGGCGCACCGATCGCCGTCTCGGGCTGCACCGCGCTGGCCGAGGCGACGCTCTTTGTGAACGAAGGCGAAAAGATCCATGCGGCGGACCCGGCGCTCTTTGGGCGGCTCTGCCGTGCCGGCAAGCTGCGCCGCATGAGCTATGACTGTCAGCCGCACGCACTGGTGGCCGAGGGGCGCATCGACGCCGTGGTCGATTACGATCTCAAACCCTACGACTACCTGCCGGTTGCGGCGGTGGTGGAGGCCGCCGGCGGAATCATGACGGACTGGGACGGCAAGCCGCTCGATTTCGACTCCGACGGGCGCGTGGTCACCGCCGCCACACCGGAACTGCACGCGGAGCTGCTGGATCTGGTCAGGGGCTGAGCCCCTGTTTCAGGCCTTGTAGGCGGCCATGAACACCCGCACCGCCTCGCGCGCGACGCGGTCGATTTCCGCGTCGTCCGGCGCGTCCGGACGGCGCCCGAAGAGCCGCGCGCGCCAGGTGTTCGTCGTCGACAGCTCGACGAACTGCGACGCCGCGAGCGCCGGATCGGGCACCGCGAGGTTGCCCGCCTCCGTCTCTTCGCGCAGGAAGGTTTCGAGCCGGTTCAGGAACTGCCGCGCGCCGGCTTCGTAAAAGCGGATGCCGAGCTCCGGCATGCGCTCGACCACGCTCACCACGATGCGCTGCGCGCGGATCACATCGTCGGAGCTGAGCTGCGCGGCAAGGCCGGTGGCATAGGCAAGCAACCGCTCCTCGATACTGCCGGCCTCGGCGAGCCGCCCGACGATCCCGTCAAACAGCGCCTGCCGCTTGCTTTCGACCAGCGCAACAAAGAGATCTGCCTTGTTTTCGAAATAGACATAGAGCGTGCCCTTCGAGACCCCCGCCGCCTTGCAGATGCTGTTCATCGAGGCCGCGTCGAACCCCTGATCAACAAACACACGCCAAGCGCCCTCCAGAATCTGGCGGCGCTTTTCGGGGTCCTGGCCGGCGGCGTGGCGGCGCTTGTGCGCGTCGGCCTCTGCCCCGTCGCTGAGTGTCTGCGGTGTCATGGGAGACAATATAATCGAACCAACCGGTTCGATGAAGCCTTGATTTTGTACGGAGACCCTCCTAACTGGTATCGAACCGACCGGTTCGATCCGTACCTCCTTGTTCCGAAGGCCCGCCCATGTCCCGCCAAGACCGCATCGACGCTGCAAACACCGAAACCCAAGCGCAGGCTGAGCCGCCGAAAAAGCGCGGCGGTCGGGCGCGGGTGCTGGGCGGGATCGCGCTGCTGGCGCTGCTGGCGGGGGGCTATGCGGGCTATGGCTGGTGGACCAATGGGCGGTTCATGGTCGGCACCGACGACGCCTATGTGCAGGCCGACCTGTCGCTGGTTTCCTCCAAGCTTCAGGGCTATGTCGCCGAGATCCCGGTGCAGGCCAACCAGCATGTGAGCAAGGGCGACGTGCTGGTGACCATCGAGGACGGCGATTACCGCATCGCGCTGGAACAGGCGCAGGCCAAACTGCCGACGCTCGACCGCACGCTGGCGCGGATCGAGGCGCAGATCACCGCCGCCAAGGCCAGCGTCACCCAGGCCGAGGCAGAGCTTTCCGGCGCCGAGGCGCGGCTGCATACGGCCGAGACCACCCAGGCGCGGATCAAGGGGCTGGCCGCGCGCAAGGTCGCCTCACAGGCCGATCTCGACGACGCCAACGGCGCGCTGCAAACCGCGCGGGCCAACCGCGCCGCCGCCCTCGCCTCCATCGAACGGGCCAAGGCGGAGATCGCCGTATTGCAGGCCGAGCGCGCCGAGACCGAGTCGAGCCGTCGCGAGCTTCAGCTCGACATCGACCAGGCGCAACGCGATCTCGATCACACGGTTCTGCGCGCGCCCTTCGACGGCATCGTCGCCAATATCGCCATCGAGGCGGGCGAGCTGGTCAATGTCGGCGCCCGGCTGGCCGCCGTCGTCCCCGACCGGGGGCTCTATGTCGAGGCGAATTTCAAGGAAACCCAGCTCGACGGCATCGTGCCGGGCGAGACCGCGACGCTTAGCATCGACGCGATGGAGGGCAACGCGATCGAGGGCCGGGTCGTCTCGGTCGCGCCGGCCACCGGCTCGGTCTTCTCGCTGCTGCCGGCGGACAACGCCACCGGCAATTTCACCAAGATCGTGCAGCGCGTGCCGGTGCGCATCGAGCTGCCGGCAGAAACCGAGGGACTGCGCGCCGGGCTGTCGGTAGTGGTCGAGATCGACCGCCGCACCGCCCCCGCCGGCACCCATGTGGCGCAGGCGCTGAAATGAGCGCCGCCGCCGCAGACCAGCCCGAGGAGCCACAGATCACGCCGCGCCGGGTCGCGGCGTTTCTCGTCATGGTCTTTGGCATGTTCATGGCGATCCTCGATATCCAGATCGTCTCCGCCTCGCTGCCCGAGATCCAGGCCGGGCTCGGCGCCTCTGCCGACGAGATCAGCTGGGTGCAGACCTCCTATCTCATCGCCGAGGTGGTGATGATCCCGCTTTCGGGGCTGCTCGGGCGGATGATGTCGACGCGCTATCTCTTCGCGGCCTCGGCGGCGGGATTCACCGCCGCCTCCTTCATGTGCGCCACTTCCGGCTCGATCAACGAGATGATCCTGTGGCGCGCGGTGCAGGGCTTTCTCGGCGGCGGCATGATCCCTTCGGTCTTTGCCGCGGCCTTCACCATCTTCCCCGCCTCCAAGCGCAGCGTCGTCTCGCCGATGATCGGCCTTGTCGCCACGCTCGCCCCCACCGTCGGCCCCACGGTCGGCGGCTATCTCAGCCACGCCATGAGCTGGCACTGGCTGTTCCTCGTCAACGTGCCCGCCGGCATCGGCGTGACCATCGGCGTGCTGGCACTGGTGGATTTCGACAAGCCGGACTGGAGCCTCTTCGACAGTTTCGACTGGATCGGCCTCGGCGCGCTGGCCTGCTTCCTCGGCGCGATGGAATTCGTGCTCGAAGAGGGCCCGGGCAATGACTGGTTTCAGGACGAGATCGTTGCGGCGCTCTTTGTCGTCATGGTGGTCGGCGGGATGGTGACCTTCTGGCGCGCCTTCACGCGGAAAAACCCGGTGGTGGATTTCTCGGCCTTCGGCAATGTGAATTTTGCCGTGGGCTCGGTCTTCAGCTTCGTCATGGGGATCGGGCTTTACGGGATGACCTATCTCTACCCGCTCTACCTGTCCTCGATCCGCGATTACGACAGCCTGATGATCGGCAAGACGGTCTTCGTCTCCGGCCTCGCGATGTTCTTCAGCGCGCCGCTGGCCGGGTTTCTTTCCTCCAAGATCGACCTGCGGGTGATGCTGCTGGCCGGCTTCGTGGGCTTTGCCACCTCGTCCTGGATGCTGACCGGAATGACCGCCGAGTGGGATTTCCAGGAACTGCTCGTGCCGCAGATCCTGCGCGGCCTGTCGCTGATGATCTGCATGGTGCCGATCAACAACCTCGCGCTCGGCACGCTGCCGCCGGACAAGATGAAGAGCGCCTCGGGGCTCTATAACCTGATGCGAAATCTCGGCGGTGCGGTGGGGCTGGCGGTGATCAACACGCTGCTGACCGACCGCGGCGCGCTGCACCGCGCGCGGCTGGGCGAGGCGCTGAGCTGGTCCAACCATGAGGCGCTGCGTCAGCTCGACATGCTGGGCGCGAATTTGCAGGCGCAGGGGATCGACGGCGAAAAGGGCGCTCTGGCGCAGCTTGTCGGGCGCGTGGCGCAACAGGCGACGGTGATGTCCTTCATCGACGTGTTCACGCTGATCACGGTGCTGTTCGCCGGGCTCGCGGCGCTTGCACTGGCGATGAAACCGCCGCGCCCCGGCGGCGGTGGCGCGGCGCATTGACGGCCCGCGCGGCATGGGCGCCGCGCGGACTCTAGGATCGTTGCAGGTTTAGCCCATACGCTCCGAGGCGTATTCGCCGGGGCTCGCGGGGAAGACCACGGTCTTGTCACCGCTCTGGAACACCCGGCGGTGGATATGCGCATGGATGGCGCGGGCCAGCACCTGGCTTTCCACGTCACGACCGAGCGAGACGTAATCCTCCGAGCTTTGCGCATGGGTCACGCGCACCGTGTCCTGCTCGATGATCGGACCTTCGTCGAGATCGGCGGTCACGTAATGCGAGGTCGCGCCGATGAGTTTCACGCCGCGCTCGAAGGCCTGCTTGTAGGGGTTCGCACCCTTGAAGCTCGGCAGGAAGGAGTGGTGGATGTTGATGATCCGCCCCGACATTTCCTTGCACATCTCGTCGCTGAGGATCTGCATGTAGCGCGCCAGCACGATCAGGTCGGCGCCGGTCTCGCGCACGATGCGCATCTGCTCGGCTTCGGCCTCGGGCTTGTTGGCTTTGGTGACCTTGATGCAGTGGAACGGCAGATCGTGGTTCACCACCACTTTCTGATAATCCATATGGTTCGAGATCACCGCCACGATGTCGATCGGCAGCGCACCGATGCGCCAGCGGTAGAGCAGGTCGTTCAGGCAGTGGCCGAACCGGCTCACCATGATGATGACCTTCATCTTCTCCGACGGGTCGTGGAATTCGTAATCCATGTCGAAGCTCGCGGCGGTGGCGGCGAAGCCGTCGCGCAGCGCCTCGCGGCTGCGGCCCTGCTCCGAAACAAAGCTGAGACGCATGAAAAAGCGGTCATTGGCGATGTCGGAGAATTGCGAGCTGTCGTGGATGTTGCAGCCCTGCTCCGCCAGATAAGCGGAGATCGCCGCCACGATGCCCGGGCGCACCGGGCAGGAGACGGTCAGGATGATCTTGGTCATGTCTGTTGGACCTTTCTTGAACTCAGCATTCCGGCAGGTTGACGGCAATCCCGCCGGTCGAGGTTTCCTTGTATTTCTCGCTCATGTCCTGCCCGGTCTGGAGCATCACGCGGATGCAGTTGTCGAGCGGCATGAAATGCTCGCCATCGCCACGCAGCGACAGCGCGGCGGCGGAGACGGCCTTGATCGCGCCGAGCGCGTTGCGCTCGATGCAGGGCACCTGGACCAGCCCGGCGGCGGGGTCGCAGGTCATGCCCAGATGGTGTTCGAGCGCGATCTCGGCGGCGTTCTCGATCTGCTTGTTCGATCCGCCCAGCACCGCGCAGAGCCCGGCGGCGGCCATGGCGGCGGCGCTGCCGACCTCGGCCTGACAGCCGGCTTCGGCGCCCGAGATCGAGGCGTTGTGCTTGATCAGCCCGCCGATGGCAGAGGCGGTGAGCAGCAGGTCGCGGCAGCCCTGGCGCGTCGCGCCGACGCAATGGTCGCGGTAATAGCGGATCACAGCCGGCACCACACCCGCAGCGCCGTTGGTGGGCGAGGTCACCACGCGGCCCCCGGCGGCGTTCTCCTCGTTCACCGCCATGGCATAGACGCTCATCCAGTCATTGGCCTGATGCGGCTGGGCGAGATTCATGCCCTTTTCCGCCTGAAGCTGGTCGTGGATCGCCTTGGCGCGGCGGCGCACCTTGAGCCCGCCGGGCAGGATGCCCTCCTGCTCCAGTCCGCGCGCGACGCATTCGTCCATCGTGTCGAGAATACGGTCGATCTTGTCGTCGAGCGCGGCGCCGTGCAGCACGCGCTCGTTGGCGCGCTTCATCTGCGCGACGCTCAGGCCGGATGTCTCGCCCATCTCCAGCATCTCGGCGGCGGTGCCGAACGGATAGGGAAAGCGCTGCGCGGCCTTTTCGTCGTGCAGGCTGTGCTGGTCGTCGGCTTTCTGCGCCGCGAGCTCCGCCTCGGTGAGGACAAAGCCGCCGCCCACCGAATAATAGGTCTGCTGGTAATAGGTGTTGCCGGCCTCGTCATAGGCCTTCAGCACCATCCCATTGGCATGGCCCGGCAGCGGCGGCCCGAAATCGAAGACCAGATCCGCCTCGGTGTCGAAGACCAGCGGCGCCAGCCCCTCGGGATGCACCATGCCCTCGGCCCGCACCTGCGCCTCGAGTTCTTCGGCGCGGTCGGGATCGAGCGTCTCGGGCAGCAGCCCGCAAAAGCCAAGGATCACCGCCCGGTCGGTGGCGTGGCCCTTGCCCGTCCAGGCCAGCGAGCCGTGAAGGCTCGCCGCCAGCCGGTGCAGATTGCCCGCACCGGGGATCTTCTCGGCCCCACCGCGCAGATCCTCAAGGAACCGCGCGGCGGCCACCATCGGCCCCATCGTATGCGACGACGAGGGGCCGATGCCGATCTTGAAGACATCGAAGACCGAGAGGAACATGGCTCAGCCTTCGACGCTGTAGATGGGGAAGCTGTCGCAGAGCGCGCGGACTTCCTCGCGCACGGCGGCTTCGACCTCTGCGTCGCCCTCGGGGTTCAGCGACAGCGCGTCGATGACCTTGAGGATCAGGCTGCCGATCAGCTCGAACTCGGCCTCCTTGAAGCCGCGCGTGGTGCCCGCCGAGGTGCCCAGGCGGATGCCCGAGGTGACGAAGGGTTTCTGCGGATCGTTGGGGATCGAGTTCTTGTTGCAGGTCAGGCCCGCGCGCTCCAGCGCGATCTCGGCGACCTTGCCGGTGACGCCCTTGGGTTGCAGGTCGACCAGCACCATGTGGCAGTCGGTGCCGCCCGAAACGATGCCCAGACCGCCCACCTGCAGCACATCGGCCAGCGCCCGGGCGTTCTCGATGACCTGCGCGCCGTACTCGGTGAAGGAGGGTTGCAGCGCCTCGCCAAAGGCCACGGCCTTGGCTGCGATCACATGCATCAGCGGTCCGCCCTGGTTGCCCGGGAAGACAGCCGAGTTCAGCTTTTTCGCCAGCGCCTCGTCATTGGTCAGGATCACCCCGCCGCGCGGGCCGCGCAGCGTCTTGTGGGTGGTCGAGGTCACCACATGGGCATGCGGCACCGGGTTCGGGTAATGCCCGCCGGCAATGAGACCGGCATAATGGGCCATGTCCACCATCAGGTAGGCGCCGACCTCGTCCGCGATCTTGCGGAAGCCTTCGAAGTCGATCTTGCGCGGATAGGCCGAGGCGCCCGCGACGATCAGCTTGGGCTTGGTCTCCAGCGCCTTTTCACGCACCTTTTCCATGTCGATCAGGTGGCTGTCGGCATCGACCTCGTAGGAAACGACGTCGAACCACTTGCCCGACATGGTGACCGGCGAGCCGTGGGTGAGGTGGCCGCCATGGGCGAGGTTCAGGCCCATGATGCGGTCGCCCGGTTGCAGCAGCGCCAGGAACACCGCCTGGTTGGCCTGCGCGCCGGAATGCGGCTGCACGTTGGCAAAGCCCGCGCCGAAGAGCTGCTTGAGCCGTTCGATGGCCACGGTCTCGACCTTGTCGACGAATTCGCAGCCGCCGTAATAGCGCTTGCCCGGGTAGCCTTCGGCATATTTGTTGGTGAGCACAGAGCCCTGCGCCGCCATGACATCGGCGGAGACGATGTTTTCAGAGGCGATCAGCTCGATCTGGCTCTGCTGGCGGTCGAGCTCCTCGGCCACGGCAGAGGCGATCTCGGCATCACCGATACGGGTCTTGGGAAGATGGTCGAACATGGATGCGATCCTGAGAAAAGGTCAGTGGGACTGTGCCGCGAGTTCGCGGCAGCCGGTGTCGAGCAGCGCCAGGACATGCGGTGCAAAGCTTTGCCACACATCCATGCGGAAACGGTCCTCGGCATCGCGCCAGAGCACGACGGTCACCCCGTCGAACACCGTGCGGCGGCCCTGGCCGGGCAGGATCGTCTCGATGTCGCGCGGGCAGCCCAGCGTCAGCAGCTCTGCGGCCTGCGCGCCTTCGATCTCGAAAGTGACCTCACGGCCAGAGATGTCAACCAGGCTATGAGGATGTGCCTCGTAGATCTCGGCAAAGGCCGCCTCGATCTGGGCCGCGCGCGGCACCGGCGTGGTCAGCGTCCATTCGTCGGGGCCGAGCCGGAGGATCTCCGTCCCGTCCACCGAGGCGCGCTGACCGATGGAGAGCGGCAGCCCCACCCCGAGCGCCGCACCGAAGGGCGCCAGATCGCCACGGGCACGCAGCGACAGGCGGCCGATGGCGGGGGCCTTGCTGATCCGGGCGGCGCTGGTCTCGACCAGCGCGCCGGAGGTGAAGGAGGATACAGGTGCGTTCATGACAGGCTCCTCAGATCTTCAGACGGGCGTTTTCGGGATCGACGAAGATCGTCGAGGTGATCTTGGCGGCGATGGTGCGGTCGGGCATCGGGATATAGACGGTCTCGCCCAGTTTCTCGTGCCCGCCCTCGACCAGCGCGAGCGCGATGGGGCGCCCGGTGGTGCCGGTATCGTAGGACGAGGTCACATGCCCCACCATGGTCATCGGAACCGGCTGCTTGGGATCGAAGACGATCTGCGCACCCTCTTCCAGTTTGCTCTGGTCCTCGGTCAGGAGACCGACGAGCTGCTTGCGGTCCTTGGCCTGAAGATCGGGCCGCGCGAGGCCGCGCATGCCGACGAAATCGGGCTTCTTCTTGCCCACGGCCCAGCCCATGCCGGCGTCATAGGGCGTCACCGTGCCGTCAGTGTCCTGACCGACGATGATATAGCCCTTCTCGGCCCGCAGAACGTGCATCGTCTCGGTGCCGTAGGCGGTGATGCCGTATTGCTGGCCCGCCTCCCACAGGGTTTCCCAGAGCTGGCGACCCATGGGCGCCGGGACGTTGACCTCGAAGCCGATCTCGCCGGTAAAGCTCACCCGGAAGAGCCGGGCGGGCATGCCCGCCACGGTGCATTCCACGCAGGACATGTGCGGGAAGGTCTCTTCGGTCAGCTCCACACCCTCGACCAGCGGCGCCAGAAGCTTGGCGGCGTTGGGGCCGTTCAGGGCGATGGTCGACCATTGCTCGGTGGTCGAGGTCAGCCAGACGTTGAGATCGGGCCATTCGGTCTGGAGGTAATCCTCCATCATGTTCATGACCCGTGCCGCGCCGCCGGTGGTGGTGGTGACGTGGAACTTGTCCTGACCCAGACGACCGATCACGCCGTCGTCGCGGATATAGCCGTCATCGCCCAGCAGCAGGCCGTAGCGGCAGCGGCCCACGCCCAGCTTGGTCCAGGGGTTGGTGTACATGCGGTTCATGAACTCGACCGCGTCGGGACCGACCACCTCGATCTTGCCCAGCGTGGAGGCGTCGAAGATGCCCACCGACTTGCGGGTCGCGGCACATTCGCGCGCCACGGCGGCATCCATGTCCTCGCCCGTTTTCGGGAAGTACCACGCCCGGCGCCACTGGCTGACCGGCTCGAACACCGCGCCGTTCTCTTCGGCCCAAGGGTCGATCTGGGTCTTACGGGTGACCTCGAAGTGATCACCCCGGTGATAGCCCGCGAAGGCCCCGAAGGAGGTCGGCGTGTAGGGCGGCCGGAAGGTGGTGAGACCCACCTGCGGCTGCTTCTTGCCAAGCGCGTCGGCGGCGATGTTCAGACCGTTGATGTTGGACATCTTGCCCTGATCGGTCGCCATGCCGTTGGTGGTGTAGCGCTTGACGTGCTCGATGGAGCGCATGCCCTCGCGCACGGCGAGACGCAGGTCCTTGGCGGTCACGTCGTTCTGATAGTCGACAAAGGCCTTGGCCTTGCCGGGGCTGCGGTCGGTCGGCAGTTCCTTCATCGACACGCCGGTGCCGGTGCGGTCAGCCGCCACCGAATAGGCCACCTGCGCCGGGGTCTTGCCCAGCAGTTCGGCGACTTCCCGGCCCTTCTCGGCGCCGTCCTTCAGCACCGCCTCGACGCCCCAGAGACCGCGGCTCGCGCCGGCGATCAGGCAGTCCTCGGGGGTGTCCTTCGGCAGGAAGGTGGTGCGGTCGTCGTCCCAGGCGAGCGAGCCCTTGGTGTGCGAGAAGAGATGCAGCGAGGGCGTCCAGCCGCCCGACATCAGCACCGCGTCGCAGCGGATCTCTTCGCCCGCGCCGACGCTGCCGCCGCTGACCGGGTTCACCCGCAGCGAGGAAACGCGCAGGCGGCCGGAGGTGGCGGTGGCGGTGTGCGACAGCTTCACGGTGATGCCGCGTGCGCGGGCCTCCGACAGAAGCGCCTCATGCACGCCTTCGCGCAGATCCACGATGGCCTGCACCTGCGCGCCGGCATCCTGAAGATCGAAGGCCGCGAACCAGGCGGAATCGTGCGAGGTGACAATCACCGGACGCTTGCCGACCAGAACGCCATAGCGGTTCAGGAAGGTCTGCGCCGAGCCCGCCAGCATCACACCGGGGCGGTCGTTGCCGTGGAACACCAGCGGCTTTTCCAGTGCGCCCTGCGCCAGCACGACCTGACGGGCACGCACCCGCCACATCCGCTCGCGCGGGGTGTCTTCGGGCAGCTCGGGCAGGTGATCGGTCAGCTTCTCGACCATGCCGATCATGTTCTGGTGGTAGTAGCCGATGGCGGTGGTGCGGGTCATGATCTTGACCCCCGCCGCCTTCAGAGCCTCGAGCTCGGCGGCCAGCCAGTCCCATGCCGGGCGGCCGTCGATCTGCGCCTGCGGCTCGGACAGCAGCGTGCCGCCGGCCTCGGCGTTCTCGTCCACCAGCACGACCTTGAGCCCGTCCACCGCAGCGGCACGCGCAGCGGCGATGCCGGTGGGGCCGGCGCCGACGATCAGCACATCGCAGTGCAGATAGCGCGAGGCGTAGTGATCCGGATCCTCCTCGGTGGGGCTCACGCCCAGACCGGCAGCGGCGCGGATGAACGGCTCATAGACCTTGTGCCAGAAGTTCTTCGGCCACATGAAGGTCTTGTAGTAGAAGCCCGCCGAGAACAGCATGTAGGCCGCATCGTTCACCGCGCCCACGTCGAACTTGAGGCTCGGGTACTTGTTCTGCGAATTGGTCTCGAGACCGTTCCAGATCTCCTGCACGGTGGCGCGAGTGTTGGGCTCGAACCGGCCCGGGCCGCGGCGGGTGCCGATTAGCGCGTTGGGCTCTTCGCTGCCAGCGGCGACGGCGCCGCGCGGACGGTGGTATTTGAACGACCGGCCCATCAGGTGCACGCCATTGGCCAGCAGCGCCGAGGCGACCGTGTCGCCCTGCGCGCCGGTGAAGCTTTTGCCGTCAAAGGTGAAGGTCACGGGGCGCGAAGTGTCGACGCGGCCCCGGCCGGAAACGCGGTACTGGCTCATTTCTGGCGCTCCGTCAGGCTGGAGAGATCGGGACGCGGGGCGTCCGCCTCATAGGTGGTCAGGAACTTGTCGGACACGGTGTCGCGCACGGCATTGAAGAAGCGCCCGCAGCCGTGGAAATGCCGCCAGCGTTCGTAATGCGGGCCCTTCACATTGGTGCGGATGAACAGGAATTCCTCCCACTGTTCATCGCTCTGGCCCGAGGGCTGCTCGGGGCGGACGACATGCGCCTCGCCGGCATAGGTGAACTCGGCCTCGGGCAGGGTTTCGTTGCAATAGGGGCAATGGATCAGAAGCATCTCTGGAAACCTCGTCTCAGTGGGCCACGGCCGCCGCGGCGGCTTCGTCGATCAGACGGCCGGTGCGGAAGCGTTCCATGGTGAAGGGCGCGTTGATCGGGTGCGGCTCGTCCTTGGCGATGGTCCAGGCAAAGGTATGCGCCGCGCCCGGGGTCGCCTTGAAGCCGCCGGTGCCCCAGCCGCAGTTGACGTAGAGCCCCGAGACCGGGGTCTTGGAGATGATCGCCGAGCGGTCCGGAGTGACGTCGACGATGCCGCCCCATTTGCGCAGCATGCGCATGCGGTTGAAGATCGGGAACACCTCGGAGATCGCCGCCACGGTGTGCTCGATCAGCGGCAGGCCGCCGCGCTGGCTGTAGCTGGTGTACTGGTCGGTGCCCGAGCCGATCACCAGCTCGCCCTTGTCGGACTGGCTGCAATAGGCGTGCACCGCGTTCGACATCACCACGCAGGGGAAGATCGGCTTGACCGGCTCGCTCACCAACGCCTGGAGCGGATAGCTTTCCAGCGGCAGGCGCACGCCGGCGGTGTCCATCACCACCGAGGTGTGGCCGGCGGCGGAGACCGCGACCTTCTTGGCCTTGATGAAGCCCTTGCCGGTCTCGACACCCGCGACAGAGCCGTCGGCATTGCGGCGGATCGCCGTCACCGGGCAGTTCTGGATGATGTCGACGCCGCGCATTGCCGCGCCGCGAGCATAGCCCCAGGCCACCGCATCGTGGCGCGCGGTGCCGGCCCGCTCCTGAAGCGCGCCGCCCATCACCGGGTAGCGGGCGTTCGGCGAGATATTGACCGGCGGGCAGTACTCCTTGCACTCCTCCGGCGTCAGCCAGCGGTTGTCCACACCGTTCAGGCGGTTGGCGTGGATGTGGCGTTTGAAGCTCTGCACGTCATGCACGTTATGCGCGAGCATCAGGCAGCCGCGGCGCGAATACATGACGTTATAGTTCAGCTCCTGGCTGAGGCCTTCCCACAGATCGACCGCGTGGTCGAAGAGCCGCGCGCTCTCGTCATAGAGATAGTTCGAGCGGATGATCGTGGTGTTCCGACCGGTGTTGCCGCCGCCGAGCCAGCCCTTGTCGATCACCGCGATATTGGTGATGCCATGCTGCGTGGCCAGGTAATAGGCCGCACCCAGCCCGTGGCCACCGGCGCCGACGATGATCACATCGTACTCGGCCTTGGGCTGGCTGTCGGGCCATTGCTCGGTCCAGTTTTTATGCCCCGAAAGGGCGTTCTTGAGAAGGTTGAAGGCGTTGAAACGCGTCATGATGGCACCCCGGGCTGGGAAGGTATTCGGAATTGCGTAGCGATCCGCGCGGCGCGATGCGTGAAGCTTTGCGACAGGTTGGGTGGAGATATGCGCCACGGCATTCCGCCACGTTTTTTCCGCAGCGCCCCGGCGCCTCACGCCGCGCCGTTCCGGCCCGGAAGATGCCGCCTGAAAGAGCGAATCGCGGCCCTGAACACAAAGCCCGAGTCGCACCCTGCCCCTGGCGCGAACCCGGTTAGGTTGAGCACCCTCGCCGCCGGATGGGCCTGAACGGCGGCGGTTTCGTCGCGATGCTACCGCACGCCTGTCGCACCCGTTCTGCCGCGTGGTTACGCTTCCCTGAATAACCCGGTGATCGACATTTTGCCTGTCTCCGGTCCGGGTTCAGGTCAGCGCAAAAAAGCAAAAGGCGAGCGTGGGAATCGCCCGGCACTCCCGGTCACAGCCTGCCGATGCAGGCGGGAGAGCCGGCCAGCGCCCCACATCCCGCTCGCTCCCGCGTCAAGACGGGACGGCGATTCCGGACCTTCACCCCGGCAGGCATTGCCAGCACAGGAGGACGACACTTGACGCAAATTTCCGACACGGACGGCTCCGAGGCCGAAACGCCGCCCGACGGGCTCATCCAGACCGACTACACCATCGGCCGAGACAATATCGAGGGCTCGGTCGGGCCGTTCGGCTTTGACGTGCACAACCCGGTCTTCGCGATCTCGGCCTTTGCCGTCGTCGCCTTCGTGATCTTCACGCTCGCGCTGCCCGCGCAGGCGGATGCGCTGTTCAGCGCGATGTTCTCGGAGGTCACCAAGGGATTCGACTGGTTCTTCATCGGCGCCGCAGACGTCTTCGTGCTGCTCTGCCTAGTGCTGGTGATCAGCCCCTATGGCAAGATCCGCCTCGGCGGGCGCGACGCCACCCCTGATTTCAGCTATGTGAGCTGGTTCTCCATGCTCTTCGCCGCCGGCATGGGCATCGGCCTGATGTTCTACGGCGTGTCCGAACCGCTGAGCCATTTCTCTTCCTCGATGGGCGGCACCGCCACCGGCGCGGACGGGCTGCGCAGCGACTGGGCGCCGCTCGGTGCAGCGGGCGGCAATGCGGACGAGGCGGTGCGCCTCGGCATGGCCGCCTCGATCTTCCACTGGGCGCTGCACCCCTGGGCGATCTACGCCATCCTGGCGCTGAGCCTCGCGCTCTTCAGCTACAACAAGGGGCTACCGCTCACCATCCGTTCGGCCTTTTACCCGATCTTCGGCGAGCGCGTCTGGGGCTGGCCGGGCCATGTCATCGACATCCTCGCGGTCTTCGCCACGCTGTTCGGGCTGGCGACCTCGCTGGGCCTCGGCGCGGCGCAGGCGAATTCCGGGCTGCACAAGCTGTTCGGCGTGCCGATCAACAGCACCGCGCAGATCGTGCTGATCATCGCCATCACCGCCATTGCGCTGTTCTCGGTGATCCGCGGGCTGGAAGCCGGGGTCAAGCTGCTCTCCGAGATCAACATGGGCCTGGCCTTCCTGCTCCTGGTCTTTGTGCTGCTGGCCGGGCCGAGCCTGCTTCTGCTCACCGGGATCGGCGATTATCTTCTGGCCTATCTCGAATACCTGCCGGCCCTGTCGAACCCGGTCGGGCGCGAGGACGTGAACTTCATGCAGGGCTGGACGAGCTTCTACTGGGCCTGGTGGATTTCCTGGTCGCCCTTCGTCGGCATGTTCATCGCGCGGGTCTCGCGCGGGCGCACCGTGCGCGAGTTCCTCATCAGCGTGCTGCTCATCCCGTCGCTGGTCTGCGTGATCTGGATGTCGGTCTTTGGCGGCGCGGCGATCAGCCAGGTGCTGCGCGACGGCTATACCGCCGTGCAGGACTCCGAGCTGCCGCTCCAGCTCTTCGCGATGCTCGACGCGATGCCGCTGACCGCGATCACCTCCTTTGTCGGGATCGTTCTGGTGATCGTGTTCTTCGTCACCTCGTCGGATTCGGGCTCGCTGGTGATCGACACCATCACCTCCGGCGGCAAGGTCGATGCACCGGTGCCGCAGCGGGTGTTCTGGTGCCTGTTCGAGGGCGTGGTCGCAATCGTCCTGCTGCTCTCGGCGGGCGGGCTGAAATCGCTGCAATCCATGGTGATCTCGACGGGCCTGCCCTTCACCGTGGTACTGCTGGTGATGTGCGTCGCGATCTGGCGCGGGCTGGCCAGCGAACCGCGCTGAGTCTCGAACCATGCTGAACAACCGCCGCGGGGCCTTGGCCTCGCGGCGGTTTGCGTTTCAGGCGAGCGCCGTGTCGCGCTGCTGGCGCAGTGCCAGCGGCGTGCAGCCAAAGCGGCGGCGGAACATCCGGCTGAGATGCGAGGAATCGCAAAAGCCGCAATCCACCGCCACCTGCGCGATGGATTTCTCACTGCTCTCCAGCAGGTGATGCGCCAGCGACAGGCGGATGCTGAGAAACGCCGCCTGCGGCGAGGTGTCGAGCGCCACGCGGAAATGCCGTTCGAGCTGGCGCTTGCTGTGCCCGATGCGCCGCGCCACCTCGGTCACCGAAAGCGGCGTGTCGATATTCTGCTGCATCAGCAAGAGCGCGCGCAGCACGATCGGGTCGCGGGTCTTGAAATCCATGGTGATGCCGGGCTGCGGTTTCTCCGCCTGCAAGGCATCGTCGATGATCATGATATGCAGGCTTTTGCTGGCCTGCGCCCGGCCCACATGCTTGTCGACCAGATAGGCCGCCAGATGCGCCGAGCTGGCGCCGCCGGAACAGGTCAGCCGGTCGCCATCGACCACAAAGATCTGGTCGGCCACCGGATTCAGACCTTCGAACTGTTCGAGGAAATCGGCGTGGTGGAACCAGCTCACACAGCAGCGGTAACCGTCGAGCAGCCCCGCCTGGTGCAGCATGAAAGCGCCGGTGCAGATGCCCACCAGCGGCATGCCCGCTTCTGCCGCCTGATGCAGGAAGCGCACATAGGCGGCGCTGAGCCCGGGCATCTCGTCCATCAGCCCGCCGACCACGACGATATAGTCGAATCGCGTCGGATCCCCCAGCCGCTCCTTGGGCTGCACGGTGATGCCGCAGCTCGACGAGACCGCATCCATCGTGTCCGAGAGCACCGTCCAGTTGCACAGGATGGGGCGCGAGCGGTCGCCCTCGTCGGCGGCAAGCCTCAGAACATCCACGAAATTCGCGAAGGCACAGAGGGTGAATCGCTTGGCCAGGATAAAGCCCACATTCAGCCGCGCGCCCTCGGGACGCGCACGCAGGGCGTGGCTCGCGGCGTTGCGGGGGGCCGGTCTTGGCAGCTCGGATCGTGTCTCCATCGGGTCGCTCCACCGGTCGGGGGAATTTTCTGATCCGGTGTCGTAGCCATAATCCCGGGTTGACGCAATCGTCCTGTTTTTTCGAGGCGCTTCATCGCAATAGTTCCGATCACGAATCCGGGTGACTGCCTGTCTGTGAGGCATGGCAGCGCCCAATCAAGCAAAGCGGGCGCGTCCCCGCATCGAAAACGGAACGGCAGACACAGCAGATTGCACGTCGCACCCGTTCTACCGAACACAACCGGCCCGGCAGCAAAGCCCGGGCGCATCTGTCCCGGCGCGCCCGGGGCTCTGACAGAGAGGAACTGGCATGAAAGTCCTGGTGCCTGTGAAACGGGTCGTCGATTACAACGTCAAAATCCGCGTCAGCGCGGATGGCAGCGGTGTCGATCTGGCCAACGTCAAGATGTCGATGAACCCGTTCGACGAGATCGCCGTCGAGCAGGCGGTGCGCCTGAAGGAAGCCGGTACCGCCTCCGAGGTCGTCGTGGTCTCCATCGGCCCCGCGCAGGCGCAAGACGTGCTGCGCACCGCGCTGGCCATGGGCGCCGACCGCGCCATCCTGATCACCACCGAGGGCACCACCGAGCCGCTCACCGTCGCAAAGCTCCTCAAGGGCGTGGTCGCCGAGGAAGAGCCGGGCCTGGTGATCCTGGGCAAGCAGGCCATCGACGACGATTGCAACCAGACCGGTCAGATGCTTTCGGCGCTGCTGGGCTGGTCGCAGGCGACCTTTGCCTCCGAGATCGAGCTGTCGGGCGATATGGCCAAGGTGACCCGCGAGGTCGACGGCGGCCTTCAGGCGATCGAGGTCACCCTGCCCGCCATCGTCACCGCCGACCTGCGCCTCAACGAGCCGCGCTATGCCTCACTGCCCAACATCATGAAGGCGAAGAAAAAGCCGCTCGACACCAAGACGCCCGAGGATTTCGGCGTCGATGTTGCGCGCCGCCTGAACGTGCTGCGCGTCGAGGAGCCCGCGGGCCGTCAGGCCGGTGTGAAGGTCGGCTCGGTGGCCGAACTGCTCGACAAGCTGAAAAACGAAGCTGGCGTCATCTGACCGGACGGGGACCAAAGACCATGGCTATTCTTCTCTTTGCAGACCACGACAACGCGGCGCTTTCCGAAGCCACCGCAAAGACCCTGACCGCCGCCACCCAGATCGGTGGCGATGTCGATATCCTGATCGCCGGCAAGGGCGCCGCCGCCGTCGCCGATGAGGCCGCCAAGCTCGCCGGCGTGCGTTCGGTGCTGCTGGCCGAGGGCGACGCGCTGGAGCAGCGTCTGGCCGAGCCCACCGCCGCGCTGATCGTGGCGCTGGCTGGCGATTACGACACCATCCTCGCGCCGGCGACCACCACCGGCAAGAACGTGCTGCCGCGCGTCGCCGCCCTGCTCGACGTGATGCAGATCTCGGAAGTGATCGAGGTTGTCTCCGCCGACACGTTCAAGCGCCCGATCTACGCCGGCAACGCCATCGAGGTGGTGCAGAGCAGCGAGGCGAAAAAGGTGCTCACCGTGCGCACCGCCGGGTTTGCTGCCGCTGCCGCCGATGCAAGCGCCCCGGTCAAGACCGTCGAGGCGGGCAGCGAGGGCGCCGAGCTGTCGCGTTTCGTCGAGAACATCCTCTCGATCAGCGACCGTCCCGAGCTGAGCTCGGCCAAGATCATCGTCTCCGGCGGGCGCGCGCTCGGCTCGGAAGAGAAGTTCCAGGCGGTGCTCAACCCCGTTGCCGACAAGCTCGGCGCCGCTGTCGGCGCGTCGCGCGCGGCGGTCGATGCGGGCTATGCGCCGAACGACTTCCAGGTCGGCCAGACCGGCAAGGTGGTGGCACCGGATCTCTATGTCGCCTGCGGCATCTCGGGCGCGATCCAGCACCTGGCGGGGATGAAGGACTCCAAGATCATCGTCGCGATCAACACCGATGAAGAGGCGCCGATCTTCCAGGTCGCCGATTACGGTCTGGTGGGCGATCTCTTCGACGTATTGCCGCAACTCGAAAGCCAGCTCTGACGCCAGCCACGGGGAAGGGAGACCGCCCATGACCGCGCATATCATCGACGGAAAGGCCTATGCCGCCGGGCTCGGCGACAAGATCGCCGAAAGCGTCGCCGCCTTCACCACCGAGACCGGGCGCGCGCCCGGCCTTGCGGTGGTGCTGGTGGGCAGCGATCCGGCGAGCGAGGTCTATGTCCGCAGCAAGGGCCGCATGGCCCGCAAGCTGGGCATGGAAAGCTTCGAGCATGTGCTGCCCGAGGATACCACGCAGGCGGCGCTGCTGGCGCTGGTGGCAGAGCTCAATGCCGATGACAGCGTCGACGGCATCCTCGTGCAGCTCCCCCTGCCCCGGCATCTCGACAGCCTTGCCGTGGTCGAGGCCATCGACCCGGCCAAGGACGTCGACGGGCTGCACCCGGTCAACGCGGGCTACCTCGCCTCCGGGCTGCCGGGCCTGACCTCCTGCACGCCGCTCGGCTGCCTGATGCTGCTGCGGGATTCGCTGGGCGACCTTTCGGGGCTCGACGCCATCGTCGTGGGCCGCTCGATCCTCGTCGGCAAACCCATGGCACAGCTGCTGCTGGCCGAGAACTGCACAGTGACGCTGGCGCATTCGCGCACCCGCGATCTGGCGGAGAAGGTCGGCAAGGCCGATATCGTCGTGGCCGCCGTGGGCTCTGCCGAGATGATCCAGGGCGACTGGATCAAGCCGGGCGCCACGGTCATCGACGTGGGCACCAGCCGGGTGATCCGCGACGGCGAGAAACGCCTCGTCGGCGATGTCGATTTCGCCGGCGCCGCGCAAAAGGCCCGCGCCATCACGCCGGTGCCCGGCGGCGTTGGACCGATGACCATCATGAGCCTGATGCACAACACCATGCTCGCCGCCTATCGCCGCGCCGGGCTGCCCGCGCCGCAACTCTGGTAACCTTCTCCCCGCCGCGCGTGAAACGGTCGTTTTTCGCGCGGTGAATGCCGGTTGGGCCGCAGTGCCGCGCCGGTTCATACTTACTCTGCCCGCAAACCTCTCGAACAAGTGGAATCACCCATGTCTTCGTTTCCTGAACGTGCAAACGTCGTCATCGTCGGTCTCGGCGGCATCGTCGGCGCATCGGTCGCGCATCACCTGATCGAGCGCGGCTGGGACAATATCGTCGGCATCGACAAATCGGCTATCCCCACCGATATCGGCTCCACCGGCCACGCGTCGGATTTCTGCTATGTCACCGCGCATGACCAGCTGACCACCTGGACCTCGAATTACTCGGTCGATTTCTACGAAAAGCTTGGCCATTACAGCCGTATCGGCGGCATCGAAGTTGCCCGCGTCGGCGATGACGGGCGCCTGGAAGAGCTCAAGCGCCGCTGCGATTCCGGCCGCGCCTTCGGCACCCGCGTCAAGATGATCTCCGCCGCCGAGGCGAAAGAGAAATTCCCGCTGCTCGAGGAAGACCAGATCCAGGGCGCCATGTGGGATCCGGATGCCGGTCTCGTCGTGCCGCGCTCGCAGACCGTCGCGGGCAAGCTGGTGGATGCCGGCGAAAAGGCCGGCAAGCTGCGCGCCTTCGCAAACACCCCGGCGCTGGAGCTGATCCAGGAGAATGGCCGCGTTGTCGGCGTGAAGACCCATCGCGGCACCATCATGGCCGATCACGTCATCGTCTGCGCCGGCCTCTGGGGCCGCCTGATCGCCGACATGGTGGGCGAAGACCTGCCCGTCATGCCGGTTGACCACCCGCTGACCTTCTTCGGCCCCTATGACGAGTTCGCCGGCACCGGCCTCGAAATCGGCCGTCCGCTGCTGCGCGATCAGGGCAACTCCGCCTATCTGCGCGACACCGGCGACCCCTCGACCACCGAGGGCGGGCAGATCGAATGGGGCTATTACTACGAGAACGAGCCGCGCATGGTGCATCCGCGCGACATTCTCGAAAAGGGCCAGGCACGCCTTGGGCCGTCCATGCGCGACCTCGAACTCGAAGACGTGATTGAGCCGCTCGAAAAGGCGATGGAGCTGACCCCGATCCTCGCCGAGCTGGGCTTCAACGAGAGCCACTCGTTCAACGGTCTGCTGCAAACCACCACCGACGGCGGCCCCTCGATGGGGGAAAGCCGCAAGGTGCGGGGCCTGTGGTATGCGGTCGCGATCTGGGTCAAGGACGCGCCGGGCATGGCCAAGCTGCTGGTCGACTGGATGACCGACGGGCGCACCCATATCGACCATCACGGCATCGACTACTCGCGCTTCCAAGATTACCAGCTCACCGAAGACTTCATCTGGGGCCGCTGCGAAGAGACCGCCAAGAAGATCTACAATCCGCCGGTTCACCCGCGCGAGCCCTTCGCCAATGCGCGCGGCATCCGTCGCTCGCCCTTCTACGAGCGCGAGGTCGAGCTGGGCGGCTATTTCATGGAACTCGGCGGCTGGGAGCGGGCGCATGGCTACGCGGCCAACGAGCACCTGCTGGAGAAATACGCCGATCAGGTTCCGGTGCGCGAGAACGAATGGGACAACCGCCATTTCTGGCGCGTGTCCAACGCCGAGCAGCTTGAGATGAGCGCCGATTGCGGCATCATCAACCTGTCGCATTTCCATATGACCGACATCTCGGGCCCGGATCACGTTGCGCTGATGGAGTATCTCTGCGCCGCGAAAATCGGCGGCGACAACAATATCGGCAAGGGCATCTACACCCATATGCTCGATGACGAGGGCAATGTCCGCGCCGACTTCACCGTGTTCCGCATGGAAGACCGCTGCCGTCTGGTGAATGGCGCCGATGCCGGCCCGCGCGACCAGATGTACATGAAACGGATGGCGCAGGACAAAGGCTTCGACGTCACCATCGTGGATGTGACCGAAGACTTCACCACCATCGGCATCTGGGGGCCGAACGCCCGCGAGAACCTCAAGAAGGTGGTCGCCAATCCGGACATGCTGGAGAAGGAAAACTTCCCCTTCGCGGCGATCAAGACCATCGAGATCGCGGGCAAGAAAGTCTCGGCCTTCCGGATCTCCTATGTCGGCGAACAGGGCTGGGAGCTTCATATGGCCTATGAGGACGGCCTGGCCGTCTGGGATGCGCTGCGTGATGCCGGCGTGATGGCGGTGGGTGTCGAGACCTACGCCAACTCGCGGCGGCTGGAGAAATCCCTGCGCCTGCAAAACGCCGACCTGCAAACGGAGTACAACCTCTACGAGGCCGATCTGGCGCGTCCGAAAGTCAAGGAAGCGGAGTTCCGGGGCAAGGAGAAGCACCTGGAATACCGTGCCCGCGAACACCAGCCGGCGATGCTCTGCACGCTGGTGATGACCGACAACACCGACAGCAAGGGCGTTGCCCGCTACCCGGTGAACACCATGCCGGTGATGGATCCCGAGACCGGCGAGGTGCTGGTCGACGAGCTGGGCCGCCGCTCTTACACCAGCTCGCAGGCCTTCGGTCCGACGGTCGGCAAGAACATCATGCTGGCCTATCTGCCCTGGGATTACTGCCAGGTCGGACGCACGCTGAACGTCACCTATTTCGACGAGACCTACCCGGTCGAGGTCGCCGGGGTGGGCTATGCGCCGCTCTACGACCCGGAGAACCTCAAGCCGCGCAGCTGAGGCCGGATCGGTATAGATATACTCAAGCGACTCCGGCGGTTTTCCGCCGGAGTTTTTTGTTGTGCGGAGCGGTGGGCAGATTGCCCACCCAACGTGGTTCGTAAGATCGGGAAGGCAGTACGAGCCGCGCAAGCGCCTGCCCACGGTCCGGCGCGGGCGCGCCTCTCGGCGTTTGCTTGCAAACGCCTGCCGGCAACACATCGCTTTGCGATGTGTGAGAGGCGCCCTGCGGCCTTGTCCCGCGTCGGGGCAATGCACAATCGTAGGGTGGGCAATCTGCCCACCGCCCCCGACGCACACACTCCCGCTAAAGCGGCGTCTCCTGCTCCGCCAGCCAGTCCGCGAAGAGCCGCGCATTGGCTGAGGCGCGGCCATGGATGCGCAGGTAGAACGGGTGCGGCGACTCCATCGCCTCGGGCACCAGCTGCACCAGCCGCCCGCTGTCGAGATAGCCGCCCAGCAGCCCCTCCCAGCCCAGCACCGCGCCGACATGGTCCTCGGCGGCCTTCAGCGAGATCAGGTAATTGTTGAGGAAGAACCCCGGCCCCTGCGGCGCGGTCCGGCCCAGGGTCGAGAACCATTCCGGCCATTCCGTCCAAGCGTTCACACCCGATTGCGTATGGATCAGCGGCACGTCCAGCAGATCCGAGATATCGCGAATGCCGTAGCTTTCGGCGAACTGCTCTGTCCCCAGTGCCAGGATGCGGTCGCGGAACAGCACCCGGGTTTCATCATCCTCCAACGCCGGATCGCCGTAATGGATGCTCAGATCGACGCCCCGCGCCCGGCTGTAATCCTCGATCATCTGCGAAATCGCCACACCCGGATGCGCCTTCCAGAAGGCCGCGAGCCGGGGCGTCAGCCAGAGCCCGCTCATCGCCGTTGTGGCGGCGATCGACACGCCGCTGCGGTCGTGGCGGCTGCGGATGCGGGCGACGCTTTCCGAAATCCCCTCGAAGCCGCGTTGCAGCGACACGAACAGCAGCGCCCCCGCCTCGGTCAGCTCCACCCCCCGATAATGGCGGTTGAAAAGCGGCTGGCCCAGCTCTTCCTCCAGCGCCTTGATTCGATGGCTGACCGCCGCCGGGGTCACGTTCATCTCCGCCGCCGCCATCTTGAAGCTTAAATTTCGGGCAGCGGCTTCGAAACAGGCAAGATCGCCAAGAGATGGCAAATCATAGGGTTTCGGCATCTTCGGTCGCTTTCAGGCAAGGTATGTCGCGAATGGAACAAATCGCGAGAGAGTTTAGTCAGACTAAACCCAGATGAGATTTTTGCCAATTGTCAACGAGTCTGTGGAATGTCTCTTTGCCGGAAATTCCCCCTCTCCCGCGACAGGAGTTCCGATATGGCAAGCCAGACCGCCCCGCTCTCCGACCTGCTCGTCCAGCACCGCCCCGGCCATGCGCTCCAGCAGCCCTTCTACACCACGCCCGAAATCTTCGAGGCCGATCTCGAAACGATCTTCTACCGCGAATGGCTCTATGCCTTCCCGGCCTGCATGCTCGACAAGACCGGCGCCTATCAGCGCCTGAAGATCGGCGCTTATGACGTCATCGCCATCCGCGACGGCAAGGGCGAGATCCGCGCCTTCCACAACACCTGCCGCCACCGCGGCTCGGTGATCTGCTCGGCCTCCCAGGGCCGCGTCGCCAAGCTCACCTGCCCCTATCACCAGTGGACTTACGATCTGGACGGCAAGCTCATCTGGGCGCGCGACATGGGTGCCGATTTCGACCCGTCCCAGCACGGGCTGAAGCCGGTGCACTGCCGCACCGTCGCCGGGCTGGTCTATATCTGCCTCGCCGCAGACGCCCCCGATTTCGACGCTTTCGCCGGCACCGTCGCCCCCTATCTGGGCGTGCACGACCTGTCCAATGCCAAGGTCGCGCATCAGTCGACGATCATCGAAAAGGGCAACTGGAAACTGGTCTGGGAGAACAACCGCGAGTGCTATCACTGCGCCGGCAACCACCCCGACCTCTGCCGCACCTATCCCGAGGATCCGACGATCACCGGCGTCAGCGCCGATGGCACCTTCCCCGAAAAGGTCGAGACCCACTTCAACCGTCTTGAGGGTGCCGGTGCGCCGTCGCGCTTCCGCATGGGCGAGGACGGCCAGTTCCGCGTGGCGCGCATGCCGCTGCTCGACGGTGCCGAGAGCTATACGGTGAACGGCAAGATCGCCGTGCAGAAGCGTCTGGGCCAGGTGCCCTTCCTCGACGCCGGCACGCTGCTGATGTTCCACTATCCGACCACATGGAACCACTTCCTCACCGATCACTCGATCACCTTCCGCGTGACCCCGATCGGCCCGCAGGAAACCGAGGTGCAGACCACCTGGCTGGTCAACAAGGATGCGGTCGAGGGCGTGGATTACGATCTCGAGAACCTCACCCGCGTCTGGACCCACACCAATGACGAGGACCGCCGCGTCGTCGAGGACAACCAGCAGGGCATCAACTCGCCGGTCTACGAACCCGGCCCGTACTCGACCACCCATGAGGACGGCGTCGCCCAGTTCGTGAGCTGGTATCTCGACCGCATGCGCGCCGCGCACACCCCTTCCACCCTCGCAGCGGAGTAAAGCGATATGGCCAAGACCCAGGCAACCGCCGCCGGAGCATGGACCGACGAAGAGGTGCTGGAATGCGTCTCGATTCTTCCGGAATCGCCGAACGTGGTCACGGTCTGCTTTCAGGCTCCGTCGGGCCGGCCCTTCGTCTTTCAGGCCGGGCAGTTCATTACGCTTGAACTGCCCGTGCCCGGCGGGCCGCTCTACCGGACCTTCACGATCTCCTCGTCGCCGACGCGCCCGAAATCGCTGACAATCACGATGAAGGCGCAGTCGACCTCCATCGGCGTGCGCTGGATCATCGACAACCTGCGCCCGGGCATGACGCTGAAGGCGACCGGCCCCGCCGGTCGGTTCACCTCGGCGGAGTACCCGGCGCAGAAGTACCTGTTCATCTCCGCCGGCTCGGGCATCACCCCGATGATGTCGATGACGACCGAGATCTACGATCTCGGCCGCCACCGCGACGTCGTCTTCGTGAACTGCGCGCGCCGTCCGTCGGAAATCATCTTCAAGCGCCGGCTCGAACATATGGCCACGCGGGTCGAAGGGCTCGACCTGAAATGGGTCGTACAGGAGCCGGACCCGTATTCGCCCTGGACGGGCTATCAGGGCACATTCAACCAGCTGATGCTGGGCCTGATGGCGCCCGACTATCTGGAGCGCGAAGTGTTCTGCTGCGGCCCCGAGGGCTTCATGCAGTCGGTGCGCGAGGCACTGGCGGGCCTCGGCTTCGACATGGATCATTACCACCAGGAGAGCTTCCACGCGCCGGGGACCCCCGGGCCGGAACTCATCGAAGTGGAGCTGCCGGACGACGATCTGCCCGAAGACGACGTCATGGCCGAGATCGTCTTCGACATCTCGGGCGTCACGCAATCCTGCCCCGAGACAGAGACCGTGCTCGCCGTCGCGCGCAATGCCGGGATCGCGATTGCCTCCGGCTGTACCTTCGGCGTCTGCGGCACCTGCAAAACCAAGAAGCTCTCGGGCGAAGTCCACATGGTGCATAACGGCGGCATCACCGACGAAGAGATCGAAGAGGGCTATATCCTCGCCTGCTGCTCGAACCCGCGCGGCAAGGTCACGCTCGACCTCTGAGACTCATGGCGCGGCGCGGTCACTCCGCGCTGCGCATCAGCACGCCGACCGCGGGCAGATCGTCTCCCGGCTCGAACCGGCCCTGTGCCTTGCGGTATTCCGCCGGCGTCACGCCGCGCTCGGCCTTCATCGCCCGCGACAGGTGCGGCCCGTCACAAAAGCCGCAGGCCAGCGCAATATTGGTGACCGAGGCATCGGTGGTGCGCAGCCGTTGCAGCGCCCGCTCCAGCCGCAGATCGAGATAGGCCTTGAGCGGCGTCTGCCGCAGATCCGCGAGAAAGCGCCGCTCCAGCGTGCGCCGCCCGACCCCCAGCTCGCGCGCCAGATCCTCCACGGTCTTCGGCACCTCCAGGTTCTGCTGCATGCGCAGCAGAGCGCGGCGCACCAGCTCGTCCTTGGCGCGGCGCGCCAGCGTCAGGCCGGGCTGGGCCTTTTCGCCGCCCATGGCATCGTCGATCATCATGATATTGAGGCTCTTGATCGCCGCCGACTGCCCCACATGCCGCTGCACGAGGAAGGCGGCGAGATGCGCCGCGCCATGGCCGCCGGAGCAGGTCAGCCGGTCGCGGTCGACCACAAAGATCTGGTCGGAGATCGGCGTTTCGGCCTCGAACTGGTCGAGGAAATCCTGATGGTGGAACCAGCTCACGCAGCAGCGATAGCCCTTGAGCAGCCCCATGCGTTGCAGGATGAAGACGCCGGTGCAGAGCCCCACCAGCGGCACGCCCGCCTCGGCCTGACGCCGCAGAAAGCCCTGCGCGGCGCCGTTCAGCGCGGCGCTGTCGCCAATGAGCCCGCCGACCACGACGATGTAATCGTAGCGCGCCGCCTGCCGCAGCCGCGTGTCGGGCTGCACCCGCACGCCGCAGCTCGACCGCACCGCCTCGAGCGTGTCCGACAGCACCACCCAGTCGCAGAGGATCGGGCGGGAATGATCGGCCTCGTCAGCGGCCAGCCGCAGTACATCGACGAAATTGGCAAAGGCCGAAAGCGTGAAGCGGTCGGCCAGCAGAAACGCCACGCGCAGGCGCTTTGCGGGGGGAGAGGACGGGGCGGGCATGGCGGCATCCTTCAGGCGAGGTGTCGCAAATATACACGAACATCGCCGCCGGATTCCATCGCGCCGCGACCTCTGATGGCCCCGGCGCGACGGATCACGCGCCGTAGAGCAGGTTCGGCAGCCAGAGCGCGAGCTGCGGGAAGGCCACCAGAATGA
This sequence comes from Salipiger abyssi, assembly GCF_001975705.1. NCBI lineage: Bacteria > Pseudomonadati > Pseudomonadota > Alphaproteobacteria > Rhodobacterales > Roseobacteraceae > Salipiger > Salipiger abyssi. The sequence goes on along the minus strand of NZ_CP015091.1, from coordinate 78,022 downwards.
CCACCGCCAGACCGAAGAGCAGGAAGAACGGCACCGAGGCGCGCGCCACCCGCCCCAGCGGCCAGTTGGTCAGCCCCTGCAACACGAAGAGGTTGATCCCGACCGGCGGCGTCAGCAGCCCGATCTCGACCATCAGCACCAGAAAGACGCCAAACCAGACCGGATCGTAGCCCGCCGCCGTCACCAGCGGCAGCGTCATCGGCAGGGTCATGACGATGATCGCCACCCCGTCCACAAAGATCCCCAGCAGCAGGTAGAACAGCGCCAGCAGCATGATCAGCGCAAGCGGGTCGAGGTTCATCGCGCCGATGGCCGCGCCCAGCTCCTGCGGCAGGTGCAGATAGCCCAGCGTCGTGGAGAGCAGCGACGCAGAGATCAGGATGATGCAGACCATGGTGCTGGTCTTGACCGTGCCGAGCAGACTGGCGCGGACCAGCTCCCAGTTGAGCTCGCCCAGCAGGATCAGCACCACGAAAGCCGCCAGAACGCCCACCGCCGCCGCCTCCGAGGGCGTGGCGATGCCGGAATAGATCGCGCCCAGCACGATTCCCATCAGCGCCACCACCGGCAGCAGATCCAGCGCGGCGCGGGCATAATCGCGGAGCGCAAAATTCTGGTGCCCGGCGGGGGCCACGCTGGGGCGGATCAGCGCCATCAGCATGATGAAGGCGGAATAGAGCCCCGAGACCACCAGCCCCGGCAGCACCCCCGCCGCGAACAGACGGCTGACCGAGACCTCGGCGAGAATGCCGTAGATGATCATCGCAATCGAGGGTGGCAGCAGCAGCCCGAGGCTGCCCGCGCCGGCCAGCGAGCCAACGGCAAGGCGTTCGTCATAGCCCCGCGTCACCAGCTCTTTCGAGGTGATCTTGCCCACCGTCGCGGTGGTCGCCGCCGACGAGCCGCTGACAGCGGCAAAAAGCGTGCAGCCGAGCACATTGGTGTGCAACAGCCGTCCGGGAATGCGGTCGACAAAGGGGGCGAGCCCCTTGAACAGCCGCGCCGAGACCGTGGAGCGGAAGATGAGTTCCGCCACCCATATGAACAGCGGCACGGCGGCCAGCTCCCAGGTGGAGGCGCTGCGATAGGTGATCGAACCGGCGATGGAAAAGACGCGGGTGAGCGGCATGCCGACGAGGAAATGCAGCCCGGCGAAGGAGACGAGCAACAGCCCGGCAAAGATCCACACGCCGCTGCCCAGCGTCACCACCAGCATCGCGATCAGCGCCAGTCCGGCGAAAAGCGGGTCCATGAATTCCCTTTCTGCCTGTCTCTACAGGTCGTTCTGAAGCGGATCGTCATTGCCCGGCGGGACCGGCCCCGGCAGGTCGAAGATCTGGCGCAGGATCCAGGCAAAGACCTGAAGGCTGAAGATCGCGAGCCCCGCGGCACAAACCGCCTCGGGGATCCAGAGCGGAATCTCGGCGATCGAGCTGGAGGTGCGGCCACGCTCGAAACTGCGCATCGCGGTCTTGGCGATCACCCAGGAGATCTGCGAGGTCACCGCCAGCGTGGCGACGCCGCAGAGCGTCTCCAGCGCACGGCGGGTGCGGCCCGAGAGCCGGTCGACCAGCAGCCCGACCCGCACCAGCGCGGAATGTTCGAACGCATAGCCCAGCGACAGGAAGGTGGCGCCCGCGATGGCGTAGCCGACCATCTCGTCGAGCACAAAGGTCGAGCGGTCGATCATCCGCAGCCCGATTTCGAGCAGGATATGCAGCACCATGAAGACGACCAGCGCTGCCGCCACCACGGCGGCGGCCTGCGACAGGGCAAAGACGCCGCGCTGAAAGAGCATCGCCGGCCCGGTCCGGCCGGCGATGTCTTGGGTGTCGGAGACGCCGCTCATTCCGCGCGCATTTCCTCGAAGGCGGCGAGGATCGAGTCGGCATCGTCGCCCATCTTCTCTTTCCACTCCTCAAGCGCCGGCTCGGCGGCCTCGGTCAGCGCGGCGATATAGGCCGGGTCGACACCGGTCACGACGGTCATGCCGTGGCTTTCCATCTCGGCATAGTTCTGCGCCACGCGGTCTTCGAGCAGCCCCCAGCCAAAATCCTCGGCGGCAGCGGCGGCCTCGGTGACCCAGGCTTTCTGCTCGTCGGTGAGCGCGTCATAGACATCGCGGTTCACATGCACGAATTGCAGCGGCATCGCATAGTTCACCTCGGTGAAATGCGACTGCTGCTCCCAGAGCTGCGAGGCCGAGCCGCCATCGGCGGAGGTCAGCACCGCGTCGATGGCACCGGTGGAGAGCTGCGGAACGGTGTCGGCCCAGCTCAGCTGCACCGGGGTGGCGGCGGTGTTGCCGAAGGTGATGGTGCCATTGGCGTCGTAGGTGCGCAGCTTCACGCCGTCGAGCGCCTCCATCGAGTCGAGCGGCTTGTTGCCCCAGAGCCCGCTCGGCGGCCAGGGTGTGGCGAAGAGCAGCACCTGATTGTCGTCGGCCAGAACCGCCTCGTAATAGGGTTTGGCGATCTCGTAGAGCTGGCGCTCTTCCTCGGGGGTGGTGACCAGGAAGGGGATCGAGGAGAGGATGAACACCGGGTCGATGCCCGACCATGGCGTCGCAAAGGAGGAGGCGAGATCGAGCGCGCCGTCGCCCACCGCGTCGTACTGGTCGATGGATTTGTACCCCAGCGCCGCGCCGTGATGCGCGGTCACCACCATGTCGCCGCCGGAGACCTCTTGCAGCGCCTCGATGAAGGTGTCGGCGGATTGCGCGTGCACCGAGTTCGGCGGGTATTCGTTGGCCAGATCCCATGTGACCGATTGCGCCCATGCGGGCAGCGCGGCGGCGGCAAGCACCCCGGCGAGGAGCGGTGTGGTCAGTGTCTTGAGCATGTTCTGATTTCCCTGTTGCTATGGTTGTCTTTGATGAGGGCCGGGTCGCCCCGGCCCGGGTTTATCCGCGCCGCTGCGCGGGATAGTTCCGGTCGAGGAATTCGGGGCTGTATTTGCCGGAAAGCGCATCCTCGGCCACCGCCTCGGGTGTGCGGTCGGCGGCGGGGCCGTAACCGCCGGAGCCCGGCGTTTCGACCACAATGGCCTGATCGCGGTTCAGCGGCACGGCGGAGGGTTTGTTGGCAAGCTTGCGGCTCTCGCCCGCGCCTTCCAGCAGGAACTGCCCGGGCCGCCCCTCGCCGCCGCCGAAGATGCCCCAGGGCGCGTTGGAAAACCGCTCGCCGGCGCCGTTGAAAGTGCAGTCGTGATCCACCGGCGCGATCACCCGGCGCAGGCCCGCGCCGCCACGATAGCGCCCTGCCCCGCCGGAATCCTCGACAAAGCCGTAGCTGACCACGCGCAGCGGATATTCGGTCTCGATGGCCTCGATGGGCAGGTTGGAGGTGTTGGTGATATGCACCTGCACCCCGTCCTTGCCGTCGCGGTCGCTGCGCCCGCCGGCGCCGCCGCCCAGCGTTTCGAGATAGAGATAGGGCTTGCCGTTGCGCGGGTCGATGCCGGAGAAGACGGCGGTGGTGTTGGCGCCGTTGGCCGCCCCCACGGCGGCATCGGGCAGCGCCGGCGCCAGCGCGCCGATGATCACATCCACCAGCCGCTGCGAGGTGTTGAGCCGCTGCGCCACCGGCGCGGGCGCGATGCAGTCGACAATGCTGCCCGGCTCGGTCAGCAGCTCGCAGCATTCCAGAATGCCCTCGTTATTGGCGATCTCCGGATCAAGCAGCGTGCGCAGCGCATAGGCCACCGCCGCCTTCGACGCGTTGCGGGTGAGGTTGATATTGCCCTTCACCTGCGGCGCCGAGCCGCGCAGATCGAACACCGCGCGGTCGCCGTTCACGGTGATTTCCAGCTTCAGCGGAATGTCCGAGGTGCCCACCCCGTCATCGTCCATCACGTCCTCGAAGCGATAGACCCCGTCGGGCAGCTCGGCAATGGCGGCGCGCATGCGGTCATGGGTGCGGGAGAGCAGCGAGTCCCAGACCTGCTCGATGAGCGCGGCACCGTAACGCTCGGCGATCTCGCCGACGCGGCGCAGGCCAAGACGACAGGCGGCGATCTGGGCGAAATGGTCGCCGCGGCGCTCTTCGGGAATGCGGGCATTGAGCAGCAGCAGTTCGAGAATGTCCTGTTGCAGCTCGCCCTCGCGGAAGAGCCGCACCAGCGGGATGCGCAGCCCTTCCTGATAGATCTCGGACATGCCGCCCGCCATGGAACCGGGGACCATGCCGCCGATATCGGCGTGGTGGGCGATGTTGCAGACAAAGCCCAGCAGCCGGCCCTCGACAAAGATCGGCGCGGCATAGTTGATATCGGGCAGGTGCGTGCCGCCCGCCGCGTGCGGATCGTTGGCGACAAAGATATCGCCCTCGCGTATGTCCTCGGGCGCATAGCGCGTCAGCACCGCCTGCATCAGCCCGGTCATCGAGGCAAGGTGAATGGGCAGCGACAGGTCGGCCTGCACGATCAGCCGCCCCTTGCGGTCGCAGATCGCGGTCGAATGGTCGTGGCGTTCCTTGATATTGGTGGAATAGGCGCTTTTCATCAGCGCGATGAAGGTCTCGTCCACCACCGAGCGGAAGGCCGAGGAGACGATCTCGACGGTGATCGGATCGGGCCCGGCGTCATTCGCGGCGGCGGGGGCGGTGAGGGTGTCGTGAAGGGTCACAGGTCGGTCTCTCCGCGGGTGATGAGAATGTTGAGCGCCTCGTCGACGCGTGCGTGATCGCCGGGGAACAGCAGCAGTGTGGAGTCGAACTGGTCGATCACGGCGGGGCCTGTCAGCTCCGCCCCGGCGGCGAGTTCGGCACGGTCGTAGACCGGCGTGTCGAGCGCGCGCGGACCGGTAAACCAGACCGGGCGTGTGGCCTTGGGCTGCGGGTCGCGCGAGGCGGTCGCGCTTTGCGGCGGGCTGCCGATCTGCGGACGCGCGCCCTGAGGAGTCATCCGCAGCGCCATGATCTCCACCGGATCCTCGGGGTTGAAGAAACCGTAGGCCTGGGCATGCGCCTCGAAGAAGGCCTGTTTCAGCGCATCGAGATCGGTGACGCTGTTGCCGCCCACCGGGATCTGAAGTTCGTAATTCTGGCTGGTGTAGCGCATGTCAGCGACCAGCTTGGTGCTGCGCTCCGCCTCCGGAATGGCCTCTGCCTCGAACCAGGTCTCGGCTTCGGCACGCATCTCGTCGGCCAGCCGCGACAGGATCGTCCCGGCAGCCTCGGTCAACGCGATGCGCTGCGAGCGCACGAGGCTTTCCGAGCGCCCGGCGACCAGCAGCCCCTCGGCGCAGAGGATGCCCGGCAGCAGCGGCACGAGGATCTGCCTGATCCCCAGCGCACGGGCGCAGGCCTCCGCATGCAGCGGACCGGCGCCGCCAAAGGGCATCAGCGCGAAATCGCGCGGATCGTGGCCGCGCTCGACCGAGATGGCACGGATCGCGCGCACCATATTGGCGGCCATCACATCGAGAATGCCACGCGCGGCGGTCTCGACCGCGACGCCCAGACGCTCGGCCACCTTGCCCACCACGCGGAACGAGGCCTCCACATCGAGCGACATGTCGCCGCCAAGCAACCCGCTGGTCGAGAGCCGCCCGAGCACCACATTGGCATCGGTCACCGTGGCCTGATCGCCGCCGCGCCCATAGCAGGCGGGGCCGGGCCGCGCACCGGCGCTGGCGGGGCCGACCTTCATCAGCCCGTCGCGGTCGAACCAGGCGAGCGAACCGCCACCGGCGCCCACCGTATTGATATCGACCATCGGCATGCGCACCGGGAATTCGGCCACATCACGGTCGAAGGCGAGCCCGATCGTCCGGTCGCGGATCAGCGCCACATCCGCGCTGGTGCCGCCCACGTCGAAGGTGATGACATTGCCGATGCCCGATTGCATCGCGGTATGGATCGCGCCGTTCGCCCCCGCCGCCGGGCCGGACATGGCGGTACGGATCGGGAATTCCCGCGCGGTCTCCACCGACATCAGCCCGCCACTCGACTGGTTCACGCCTAGGCTGGAGACCGGCGAGCGCGCCGCCACCTCACGCTCCAGCGTGCGCATGTACTCGGCGAAGGCCGGTTGCAGATAGGCATTGAGCAGCGTCGTGGAGGAGCGTTCGTATTCGCGGAATTCCGGCATCACATCCGAGGAGGCCGAGACCGCCACATCCGGCAACGCTTCCATGATGCGCGCCTTCACCGCCTGCTCATGCGACGGGTTGAGATAGGCGAAGAGGAAGGCGATGGCGACCGCCTCGACCTTTTCGGCGCGCAGATCTTCGATCACCGCATCGACGCTGGCCATGTCCAGCGGCTCGACCACGGCGCCGTCGGCGCCGACGCGCTCGGTCACCTCGAAACGCAAGTGGCGCGGGGCGAGCGGCGGCGGGAAATCCGCCTTGAGGTCATACATCTTTGGGCGGATCTGGCGGCCGATCTCGACCAGATCGCGGAAGTTGCGGGTGGTCACCATGGCCACCTTGGCGCCGGTGCGCTGGATCAGCGCATTGGTCGCAACGGTGGTGCCGTGGCCGATGGCGCGCACGTCCCTGAGGTCGAACCCCGCCTTCTCCGCCAGCGCGTCGAGCCCCGCGATGATCGCCTCCGCCGGGTTGGCGGGCGTGCTCGACACCTTGTTCAGCGCGATGCGCCCGCTGGCGCTTTCGATGGCGCAGAGATCGGTGAACGTGCCTCCGACATCCACGCCTATCGTCCAGGTTTCGGCCATATTTGAATCCTCTTCGTATTTCATTAAAATACACAGTGTATAATGAAGGTGAGTCAACAGTTTTCTTCGGGCGGGATTATTTCTTGGAAATCGCGCATGCGCAGATGTATACGCGCGCTTGCAAATCATGCAGCGGAGACAGGGACATGGCGAAAAAACCAGCAGCGTCGAAACCGGCCTCCGAACGTGGGGCCGAACATGTCTACCGCATGCTGCGGCAGGCGATTCTGCGCATGGAGCTGCGGCCCGGATCGGATCTGGACGAGCTCGAGATCTCGGCCCGTTACGAGGTGTCGCGCACGCCCGTGCGCGAGGCGCTGATCCGCCTGACCGCCGAGGGGCTGGTGCAGGCGGTGCGCGGGCGCGGCTCGCGCGTCGCGGCGATGAACCTCTTTGATCTGCGGGATTTTTTCGAGTCGCTCGACCTGCTCCAGCGGGCCCAGACAACCCTGGCCGCGCTGCGCCGAAGCGACGAGGAGCTGCGCGGGATCGAGGCCGCCGAGCGCGGTTTCGAGCAGGCGGCGGCGGGCCGCGATGTGGATGCGCTCAACGAGATGAATTTCCGCTTTCACCTGGCGATCAGCGAGGCGGCGCATTCACGGCATCTGCATCACGGTTATGAGCGCGCGCTGATCGAGGGCATGCGCGTGGGTCATGTGAGCTTCATCGAACATGACGGCACGCAGGCGCGGTTGCGGGAGCATCTCGACCGCACGATTGCCGATCACCGCGAGATGGTGGCCTTCATCCGCGATCAGGATACGGAGGGCGCCGAACGCGTCGCCGCCCGCCATGTGGAGCTGTTCCGCAACCGCATCGTGACGACGGTGCTGTCGCCGGATGCCACCCGCAAGATGCAGATCCTGAGCTGAGGCGTCTCGGGACATCCTGACCGCAAACGCCATGAGCGCCGGGGTCTCCCCCCGGCGCAGCAGATCACCAGACGCGGTCGAGCAGCGACAGCCAGTTCTCGCCCATCACGCGGCGGATCTTGGTCTCCGACCAGCCCACCCGTTCCATCGCCGCCGTGAGGTTCGGGAAATCGGCGATCGAGCCCAGCCCGTCGGGGAATTCCACCTCCCAGATCTCGGTGAGCTGGCGGGCATACCCCTTGTCGCGGTTGAGATATTCGAAGAATTTCGACCCGTAACCCATGGTGAAATCGGTGCCGAAGCCGACGCGCTCCTCGCCCACGAGATTCACGATATAGTCGATGGCGGCGACGTAATCGTCCACCGTCGCGCCATTGCCGGCGGCGAGGAAGGGCGGGAACATGGTCACGCCGACAAAGCCGTCCTGCTCGGCGATGAAGCGAAGCTGCTCGTCGCTCTTGTTGCGCGGATGCGCCTTGAGGCCAGCGGGCAGGCAGTGGGAATAGGCGACCGGCTTTTTCGATGCCCGGATCACGTCCTCGGAGGTCTTCGGCCCCACATGGCTGAGATCGCAGAGAATGCCGACGCGGTTCATCTCGGCCACCACCTCATGGCCGAAATCCGACAGCCCGCTATCGGTGCTCTCATAGCAGCCCGAGCCCACGAGGTTCTGGGTGTTGTAGGTCATCTGCACGATGCCCACCCCCTGCTCCTTGAAAAGCTCGATGAATTCCAGCCGGTCCTCGAAGGCAGTGGTGTTCTGAAAGCCCAGCACGATGCCGGTCTTGCCCTCGGCCTTGGCGCGGCGGATATCCGCCACGGTCTTCGCCTTCACGATCAGATCGGCATGCTCGCGGAACTGGGTGTTCCAGGCGCCGATGGCCGACATCGTGTCGCGGAAATTCTCCCAGACCGAGCAGGTGCAGTTGGCGGCGGTCAGCCCGCCCTGCGCCATGGCCTCGAAGACCGGGCGCCCCCAGTCCGAGATAATCAGCCCGTCAAAGACGATCAGGTCGTCATGCAGCGTGGTCATTTGGGTCTTCCTTCGTCAGAGATAGATTTCGCGCACGATGGCGTCGTGATCGCCCGCCATGGCGCGGACATCGCCGCCATCCACCACCTCGCCGTCGCGCAGGACGATGAAGCGGTCGGCGGCGCGGAAGGCGAGGTTGAGGTTCTGCTCGACCATGAGCATGGTCACCCCGTCCTCCTTCAGCGTGTCGATGATGCGGGCGATCTCTTCGCAGAATTGCGGCGAGAGGCCGCCCGAGGGCTCGTCGAGGAGCAGCAGCCGCGGCCGCGACATCAGCGCCCGGCCGATGGCGACCATCTGCTGTTCGCCGCCCGACAGCGTGCGCGTGGCCTGCTTGCGGCGCTCGGCGAGGCGCGGAAAGCGGTCATAGACCAGCCCCAGCGTCTGGCTCAGCTCCTTGCCGCCCCGGCGCATGGCGCCGAGCCGCAGATTGTCCTCGACGGTGAGGTCGGGAAAGAGGTCGCGCGCCTGGCTCACCTGGGCGATGCCATGGGCAAAGATCTTGTGCGGCGACAGGCCCGCCGTCTCGATCCCGTCGAAGAGCACCGAGCCGGAGCTCGGTTTGACAAAGCCGCAGACGGCGTTGAGCGAGGTCGATTTGCCCGACCCGTTGGCCCCCAGAAGCGTCAGGCATTCGCCCGGCAGCACATCATAGGTAGCACCGCGCAGGATCGGCTTTTTGCCATAACCCACATGCAGGTCGCGGATTTTCAGAAGCGGTTCAGGAGTGTCCAAGGTAAGCCTCCAGCACGGCGCGGTCTTCGCGGATTTCCTCTGGCGTTCCTTCGGCGATGCGCGCGCCCGCCGCCATCACGAGGATGCGGTCGGCGGCGGCCATCACCAGTTCCACCGCGTGTTCGATGAGCAGGATGCCGACACCCTTTTCCCCCGCGAGCCGGTGGATGATCTCCATCATCTGGGCGCGGGCGACAGGCGAGAGCCCCACGGCGGGCTCGTCGAGCAGCAACACCGGCGGGTCGGAGGCCACGGTGCGGACGATCTCGACAATCCGTTGCTGGCCGCCGGACAGATCCCCTGCCCGGGTGTCGGCCATGTGATCCATCGACATGAGCTTGAGCAGCTCACGGGCGCGGTGGATGTTGCCCGCCTCGGATTTCAGCGCCTTGGAGCGGCCCAGCAGGATGTCGAGGAACGAGCCCTCGGTCTGTGCGTGTAGCCCGGTCAGCACGTTTTCCAGCACCGTCAGCGCCGGGAACAGCCCGCCATTCTGGAAGGTGCGGCGCACCCCCTGTTCGGCGATCTCGTGCGGGGTCAGCTTTGTCAGTTCGCGCCCCTTCAGATGCACGCTGCCCGAGGTCGGCGTGACATAGCCCGAGATCGCGTTGAACAGAGTGGATTTCCCCGCCCCGTTCGGCCCGATCACCGCGCGCACCGCGCCCTCTTCGAGCGTGAAGGAGACGTCGTCCAGCGCGGTCAGACCGGAGAAGCGGACGCTCAACCCTTGGACGTTCAGAAGCTCGGTCATGACTCCTCCCGGTAGTAACGTTCGACGAAGATCGGCGAGAGACGGCGCAGCAGGCTGGCGAGCCCCATGGGCATGGTGACCAGCACGGCGGCGACGATCAGCCCGAAGAACAGCTCTTCCATGCCCGGAAAGGCGCGGAGATATTCCGGCAGCGCGGTAAGCAGCACGGCGCCCAGCACCGCCCCCAGAACCGAGCCGAGCCCGCCCACCAGCACCATCGCGAAGGAGGCGATGAGGTGCAGCATGCCAAAGCTTTCGGGAAAGACATGGCCCACATGCCGGGCAAAGAGCGCACCGGCGCAGCCCACCACAAAGCCCGACCAGATGAAGCTGACGAGGATCACCCGCGCCGTCGGGATTGCCAGCGACGCGGTGGCGATCTCGTTCTCGCGCACCGCCATCACGGCGCGGCCAAAGCGCGAGCGCATCAGGTTCAGCGTCGCCTTCACCAGCAGCACGGTCACGCCGAGGAAGATGTAGAATTTCAGCGTGTCGTCGCTGAGCGAGATGCCGAACATCGCCTCGCGCGGCAGCGGCAGACCGTCTGTGCCGCCGGTGAGCGGCTTGCTGTGCAGATAGGCCCACCGCATCAGCTCGCCAAAGGCCAGGGTGATGATCGCGAGATAGTAGGAACGGATGCCGCGAAGCGCCGCGGAGGAGGCGAGAAAGCCCCCCAGCGCACCAAGCGCGCCCGCCAGTGGGATCGTTGCAATCCAGGGCAGGCCGAGCTTGGCCGAGAGGATCGCCGAGGCATAGGCGCCGATCCCGAAAAACGCGGTATTGGCAAAGGCGAGCTGGCCGAGATTGCCGATCACCAGCGTGAACCCAAGCGTCACCAGAACCGAGATCAGCATCCCGTTCACGATGAACTGCGTATAGGCGTTGGTGGCCAGCGGCAGGAACAGCAGCAGCACGGGCACGGCCCAGAAAGCCCAAGTGCGGAGCTGACGTTGGCGGGGGGAAGGCATGGTCGTGCTCATGATCTTACACCTTCACCACGGCCTTGCGGCCAAAGAGCCCCTGCGGGCGGATGAAGAGCACCAGCACGATGACCACATAGGCGGTGATCTCGATCAGCGCGCTGTCGAGGTAAGCGCCGGCATATTGCTCGGCCAGACCCAGCAGGATGCCGCCCAGCACCGCGCCCCCCAGCGAGCCGAAGCCGCCCAGGGTCATCGCGGCAAAGCCCTTGATGAGAAAACTGGCGCCAAGATCGGGATGCAGCAGCGAGACCGGCGCCACGAGGATGCCGCCAAGCGCGCCGAGCGCCGCGCCGATGCCCCAGCTGAAATCGTTGAACCGCTCGACATTGAGGCCGATGAGCCGCGCGCCGCGCGGGCTCTGATAGACCGCCTGCACCATCTTGCCGAGATCGGTCAGCGCCAACAGGCCGAAGAACAGGATGAGCAGCACCAGCACCGTGCCGATGATGAAGACCGCGTCGCCGGTGATGACAAGATCGCCGAGAAAGATCGGCTCCATGTCGAAGACCGGCGGCATCGGCAGCACTTCGCGGCCCCAGACCATGCGCGCGATGCCGCGCAGCACATAGCCCGCCGAGATGCACATGAGCGCCAGCCCGATATGCGGCCCGCCCCTTATCGGGCGGATGAGCCCCTTGCTGAAGAGCACGCCCAGCACGAACATGGCGATCATCGCCAGCGCCGCCGCCGGAAGGAAGGCGATGCCCGCCAGCACCACCAGCACGTAGGAGAGGAAGGCGCCCGCCATGACGAAATCGCCATGGCCGAAATTCACCACCGTGGTCGAGCGGTAGACCACCGTGAGCGATAGCGCGATCAGGGCATAGATGGCCCCTTGGGCGAGTCCGCCCAATGTCAGCTGCATCAGCATCGGTATTGCTCCTGGAAAAGGCCGGGCACGGACACGCCGCGCCCGGCAGTCGGGGAGGTTAAGCTTAGTAGGGCTGGCCCCAGGCTTTCAGGACGGTCGGTTCGCCGTCGACAAAGCCCGCCACGGCAGAGCCCTTGACGCCCTGGTGATCCTCGGGCGTCCAGGTGATCGGATCCGACAGGATGCCGGTGTCGAAATCGCGCACCTCTTCCAGCGCCGCGATCAGCTTCGAACGGGTGAGATCCGGACCCACCGCTTCGAGGGCCGAGACAAGCGCCTCGGCGGACCCGATGGAGACGAAGGAGAAGGTCGAGAGCTCTTCGTCGGGGTAGTATTTGTGGATCATCTCGCCCCAGGGTTTCATCTTCTCGCCGTCGAGATTGTCCACATAGGAGTGGATCACGTGGTAATTCTTGACGGTGTCGAAATCGCCGGTGCGCTTGAGCGTGTTCTCGAGGTCGGTGCCGGCGGTGCCCATCACGGGGATGTCACCCATGCCGTATTTCTTCAGATCGCGCAGGAAGATGGCGGTTTCCGCCTCATAAAGCGCCGCGATGATGAAATCGGGCTTGTTCTGGCGCAGTTTCAGCACCTGCGCGGTGGCATCGGTCTGGCCGCGCTCCATGGTCAGCTCGGCTGTGGGCTCGACCCCCTGCTCTTTCAGATAATCGCGCGCCGGGTTGGAATAGCTGTGCGCCCAGTCGTTGGAATGCTCGATGATCGCGACATTCTCGGTGCCCGGCTTGGAGAGCACAAAGGCCGCCATGGCGCGCCCGTTGGCGCTGCCGGTGGGCACGCCGTGAAAGATGTTCCCCGCCAGCGGATCCGAGATCGAGTCGCTCACCGCGTGGGCGACGATCCAGGGCAGGCCCGCCTCTTCGATGGTGGGCCGCAGCGCCAGCGCCACGCCCGAGCAGGAATTGCCCTGAAGCATGAAGACCTCGTCCTGCGAGATCAATTTCTTGGCGGCGGCGAGGCCCTTGGCGCTGTCGCAGGCGGTGTCTTCCTGCACGGCAACCAGCTTGCGGCCATGCACCCCGCCCTCTTCGTTGACCTTGTCGTAATAGGCCATCATCCCGATCAGCGCCTTGCTGTAGGACGACGCGTTGCCGGAAAACGGCCCCATCACACCGATGGTGATGGCGTCGTCGGTGAGGCCTTGGGTTTCCCATTCGGCGTCCTGCGCCAGCGCCGGCGCCGCCGCAAAGGCGGCCACGGCCATGAGAGAGGTGAGCTTATTCATCGTTGTCTCCTGTTGAACGTTTCTGGTTGGATGCGGCTTGTCACCGCTTGTGATTGGGGCGAGGCCCGATTTAAAAACCGGTTGTCTTGTTTGTTTTATTGTGCACAAAATACCGGGTACGTATTGCGCTCAGGCGGTGCCTGTCGCGGGCTTCACATGGCTTGCCAGCATGACCTTGAGCGCCATGAGCATCTCGCGGAAATAGCCCTCGTCGCGGCGCAGCACCGCCTGCACGGCCATGCCGCGAAATACGTTCAGCGCCAGGTTCAGCGCCACGCGCGGAGTGATGGCATCCGGGCTGACCGCAACGAAGGTCTGCGACCAGATCGCCTCCAGCCGCTCGTGCAAATCGAGGATCAGCGGCGCGAGCTGCTCGCGCAGCTCCGTATCGCCGCGCGCGGCGACGATGATCTCCAGCGAGGAATAGAACCAGTCGCCCTTGAGCACCTCGTCCCAAACGGCCTCGAAGAACGTATCGTAGTCGAGCGCCCCGCTCCGCATATCGGCGGCCAGCGCCTCCAGCCCGGCGGCGAAATTGGCGAACATCTCTTCGGTGGCGGCGACGATCAGCGCCATCTTGCTGGGGTAGTGATGCGTCTGCGCCCCGCGCGACACGCCCGCCCGCTTGGCAATGCCGGCGGTGCTGGTATTGGCATAGCCCACATCCATCAGCATCTGCACCGTCGCCGCCAGCAGAAGCCTGCGGGTTTCGGTGCTGCGCTGATCCTGGGTGCGTCGTGTCGATACGGTCATTTCGCCCTCATTTAAAAACAGGCTGGTTTGTTTTTATAATCCGGTCAAGCGTCCCGACCCGCATAGACAGTGCGAAAACCTGTAGGACGGGTGTTTTCGCACAAAAAATCAGCAGAACCGCACCCCTGCCCCGCGTAAAAATGGGCATTTGGTACGAAAAACGCCGGGCTCAACAGAGCCCGGCGTCGATTCGGGAGCGGAAATCGCTCGGTCGGATCAGCCGAAATCGTGCTTCGACAGCGGCAGGCTGCGGATGCGCTGGCCGGTCAGCACCGCCACCGCGTTGACGATGGCCGGGCCGACCGCCGGCAGGCCGGGCTCGCCGATGCCGCCCATCTTGGCGCCGCTCTCGACGATCTCCACATGCACCTGCGGCATCTGGTCGGGGCGCAGGAACGGGTAGTAGTCGAAATTCCGCGCCGTGGGTTCGCCGTTCTCATAGACCAGCTCTTCCATCAGCGTCTGCGACACACCCAGCGCCACCGCCGATTGCACCTGCGCCTCGATGGTGGCCGGGTTGACGATCTGGCCGGGGTCGATGGCGACCCAGACCTGATGCACCGCCACCTCGCCGCCGTCTATGGAGACCTCGGCGATCACCGCCACCTCGGAGCCGAAGGGCGAGGCCATGGCGACGCCGCGTGCCCGCTGGCTGCCGTCCTCAGACTCGAAGACGCCGGGCTTCCAGCCGCCCGACAGTGTGCCCACGGTCTCCAGCAGCGTGCGGTGACGCTCGGAGTCCGAGAGCAGCCCGCGCCGCATCTCGAACGGGTCGAGCCCGGCGGCGGCGGCCATCTCGTCGAGAAAGCTTTCATACATGAAGTCATGCATCGAATGCCCCACGGCGCGCCAATAGCCGATCACCGCCGGGTTCGGCACATAGATCTGGCCGATATGCCGGTTGGCAATGGCATAGGTCTTGCCGGAAATCCCCTCGGTCGCCGAGGGATCCTGCCCGGCAGGCGCCTTGTACCAGCGCCCGGTCGGGCCCTCGCCCACCACCTCGACGCTGAGCGCGGTGGGGCCTTCGGCGCTCACCGCACCCCGGAACCGGGCAAAGCCCATGGGGCGCACCGCGTCGCGCAGGAATTCCTCCTCGCGGGTCCACTGCACCTTGACCGGACGGCCCACCGCCTTGGCCAGCATGATCGCCTGCGGATAGGGGTTGGCGGTCTCGTAGAGGAAATGCCGCCCGAAGAACCCGCCGAGGATCTGCGAATGAATGCGGATATTCTCTGCCGCGACCCCGGCGATCTCCGCCGCGGCGCCCTGGAACATCTCCGGCGCCTGATTGGGCAGCCACAGATCCAGCGTGCCGTCGTCGTTGAACCGCGCGATGGTCGAGGGCGGCTCGAGCTGGCCATGCACCAGGAACGGCGCGTCATACTCGGCCTCGAGCACGGTCTCGGCACCCGCGAGCGTGCCTGCGGCGTCGCCCTGGGCCTCGATCTCGATCACCTCGCCATCGGCATTTGCCAGCGTGTCGCGGAAGCCCTGCGAGGAGAAATCCTCGGGCATCGGCCAGCTCGCCTCGCCCGGCCCCCATTCGACCTCTGCCGCCTCGACCGCCTTGCGTGCCTGCCAGAACTTGTCGGCCACGACCGCCACGGCGCCCGGCAGCAGATGCACCGAATGCACCCCGCGCATGCCCTCGATCTCGGCCCGGTTGGTCACCGATACCGGCGCCAGCCCGAGGCGCGGCGCGTGCTGCACGGCGGCCAGCAGCATGCCCTCGACCGACGCGTCGATGGCGTAATTGGCCCGGCCGGTGGATTTGTCATGCACGTCGTAGCGCGGCAGCGGCTGGCGGATCCAGCGGAAGGTCGACGGGTCGCGCAGCGGCACGTCCGCCGGCACCGGCAGGTCCATCGCCGCGCCTGCCAGCTCGCCATAGCCGAGGCTCTCGCCGCTCTCCGGGTTCACCACCTTGCCGGGCTCGGTGGTCAGATCCGCGGCATCGACGCCCCATTGCTGCGCCGCCGCCTCGATCAGCATGGCGCGCGCGGTGGCGCCGAGCTGGCGCATCAGCGGATAGCTCGAGCGCACCGACGAGCTGCCGCCGGTGAAGCGGAAACCGCCCATGATGTCGAAGGGCGCGCCGGGGGGCGCGCTCTCCACGGTGAAGAGCTCGGGGTGAAGATCCAGCTCCTCGCCGACGATCTGCGGCAGGGCGGAAAAGATCCCCTGCCCGCCCTCGATGAACGGGCTGCGGAACAGCGCGGTGCCGTCAGCGCGCAGCTCAAGGAAGGCCGGCACGGCGGGCGGTTCGGCCTCACCTGCGGCCTCTTGCGCGCGGCTGCGGCGCGCGGGCAGCGCGGTGGCCAGCACCAGCGCGCCGGTGCCCGTCAGGAAGCCGCGGCGCGAGACGTTGACCGGCTGGCGGGTGAGTTTCTGCATGATCCCCATGGCTCAGCCCTCCGCTGCGCCGCGCACGGCAGCGCGGATCTTGTTGTAGGTGCCGCAGCGGCACAGGTTGATCATCGCGCCCTCGATATCGTCGTCGCTGGGCTGCCGCGTCTCGGTCAGCAGCGCGGCGGCGGTCAGCACCTGGCCCGACTGGCAATAACCGCATTGCGGCACCTGGTTCTCGACCCAGGCCTCGACCACGCGCTTGCCCACTTCGGTCTCGCGCACCGCTTCGATGGTGCTGATCTCGGTGCCGGTGACGCTGTCGGCGGGGGTCACGCAGGAGCGTGTCGGGATGCCGTCGACCAGCACGGTGCAGGCGCCGCATTGCGCGACGCCACAGCCGTATTTCGTGCCGGTGAGGCCCAGTTCCTCGCGGATCACCCAGAGAAGCGGGGTGTCGGCGTCCACATCGACGTCGCGCGTCGTGCCATTGACTGTTAGCTGCATCGGAGGCTCCCTTGCCTGTCGGTGTTGCGTTTGCTCTCCCCGCCCGACCGCAGCCGTGCGGGAGCCGTTCAAAGAACGTCTCGTTAGGTCTTAAAAATGTGTCTGCCGCGCACGAAAACTATCCCGGGAGGCCGATAGGTTGGATGAGCTGACCTCATCAATCGCGGCAGTCCGCCCGGACGCCCTGGGATGTGGCCTGCGCGTTTCGCACCGGCGGCGCGGGTCCGGATCCGGGACACCGCTCTCCCGATAGCGCCATCATACGTGTCAGACTGTCGCAGTCAACGCCGGCAGGGTCGTAGCCCCCCGGGCGCAAAGAGGCCCGGCGCGATGCCGGGCCCCCGATCGCGGTGTCGGATTACCAGGGCTGGTTTGCCGGCCCGACGGTGAACTCGTTCACCGTGGTGTCTTCGGGCAGGTCCAGCGCAAAGGCCACGACGCGGGCGATCCGGTCGGGCGAGATGCCGAAGGCGTCATAGACCTCCTGCATGCCGCTGCCGGCCTGTTTGTCGGTGATCGTGTCCAGCAGCTCGGTGTTGATCGCCGCCGGATAGAGCGTCGCCGTGCGGATATTGGTGCCTTCCATCGCCGATTCCATGCGCAGCACTTCCATGAAGTCGCGCACGAACCACTTGGTGCCGCCATAGACCGCCGTGCCGGCATAGGCTTTGAGCCCCGCCACCGACGAGACCGCCAGGATGTGACCCGACTTCTGCTCGGTGAAGGTCGGCATCACGGCGGCGACACCGTTCAGCACGCCGTTGATGTTCACGTCGACCATCTGCTTCCATTCGTCGGTCTTCAGTGCCGAGACGGCGCTGACCGGCATGATCCCCGCGTTCAGAAAGATCGCGTCGACGCGGCCAAAGCTGTCCTTGGCCAGCTTGACGATGGCGTCGTTGTCTTCGGTCTTGGTCACGTCGATGGCCTGATAGACCGCCTCGCCGCCCGCCGCCTTGATGTCGTCGGCGATCTGCTTGAGCTTTTCCTCGCGCCGCGCACCGAGCACGACCTTGGCGCCCTTGCTGGCGATTTCCTTGGCGGTGGCCTCGCCGATCCCCGAGGAAGCGCCGGTGATGATAACGACTTTGTCTTTGATCATGACAGATCTCCTATTCTTTGCCTCTGTGCCAGGCGCCGGTCCTGCCATGCCTCTCGGCATCGGCCGGCCCTCGGCTCGACTACATCAATCCCACAGATCATCGCGCATACGGTAGAATGATGCGCCGCATTTCTTGCCTGATCCTCCGAGGCCTGAAAATTTCTGACGACGGCACGGCAGCGCTTCGCTATGCTGCATGCAGCAACCGCAAGGAGCGACCGCATGTCAGAGCAGATCCGTATCGAGACGCCGAATGCCGGCATCCGTGCCCGGCAGGCAGAGCTTGCCGCGATCATCGACCCGTGGACGGTGGGCAAGGAGGACTACGCCACCGCTTTGCCAAACCTAGGTCTGTTCCGGCGCGAAACCACCTCCGAGCCGCATGCCTGCATGATCGAGCCCAGCATCATCATCGTCTGCCAGGGCGTGAAGCAGATGCATATCGGCGCGCGCGGCCTGACCTATAACAGCGAGCGGTTCCTTGTCGCCTCGCTCGACCTTCCCGGCGACAGCCGTGTGCTGGAGGCGAGCCCAGACCGCCCCTGTCTCGGCCTGGTGCTGCGGCTCGACCTGCGGCTGATCGCCGAGCTCAGCACGCAGGTCAGATCCGCCCCGGCGCAGCAGCACAGCATGGAGCCGAGCGCCGCCATCGGCCAGCTGACGCCCGAGCTGCTTGCGCCCTTCGCCCGGCTCGTGGCGCTGCTCGACGAGCCCGAGGCGATCCCGGTGCTGGCGCCGCTGATCGAGCGGGAAATCCACTACCGGCTGTTGCAAAGCGATCAGGCGCCACGGCTGCTGCGCATGGTTTCGGTCGGCAGCCAGAGCCACCGCATCGCCCGCGCCATCGGCTGGCTGAAAACGCATTACGCCGAGCCGCTGAAGGTCGAGGAGCTCGCCGCGCAGATCCATATGAGCCCGTCGAGCCTGCATCATCATTTCCGCCAGCTCACCGCCATGAGCCCGCTGCAATATCAGAAGCGGCTGCGGCTCAACGAAGCGCGGCGGCTGATGCTGACCGATGATTTCGACGCGGCGGGCGCGGCCTTCAATGTCGGCTATGAGAGCCCGTCGCAGTTCAGCCGCGAATACAGCCGGCTGTTCGGCGCCCCACCACGCCGAGATATCGAGCGCATTCGCGACCGCGCCACCGCGCCGCAGGCGCTGGCCTAAAAGCCCCGGAAGCTGGCGAAATCCTCATGCGTCAGCCGCTGGGTCCGCACATCGTTGACCGGGTGCGAGCGGTCGGGATGACCAAGCGCGATGCCGCAGACGACCATCTCCTCCTCCGGCAGCTCCAGATGCGCGTGGGCGATATCGGCAACCTCGGCAATCGCGCCGATGCCACAGGCGCCAAGCCCCCTGCCCTCGGCGGCAAGAAAGAAGCTTTGCAGCACCATGCCGAGATCCATGAAACAGCCCGCGCCCATGCGCCGGTCGATGGTCACGACGAGGCCGACCGGCGCATCGAAAAAGCGGTAGTTGCGGGCGAATTGCGCGCGCCTTGCGGCCACGTCGCGGCGCGCGATCCCCAGCGCGGAATAAAGCGCATATCCCGCCGCCCGCTGCCGCGCCTTGTATTCGGCGGGCATGGGCGCGGGGAAGTAGCTGTATTCGCTGACCGGAGGCCGCCCGCTCGTGGCAGCGCGCTCCAGCGCGTCGGCGAGCGCGGCCAGCGGCTCTCCGGCCAGGACATGGAACCGCCCCGGCTGGAGATTGGCGCCTGACGGCGCGGTACGGGCGAGATCGAGCAGCTCGGCCACCTCCTCGCGCGGCACCGGATCGGGCCGGAAGGCCCGAACCGAACGCCGTGCACGCAGGACTGCGTCGAGCGCCCCGCCGCTCATGAGCGCGACAGCACGCTCGCCGGACGCGCCCGCGCCAGCGCCGAGGTCAGCATGCCGGCGATCACCGCCTTGATGGCGTCGCCCGGCAGGAAGGGCGTGGCAAGCAGCGTCGCTTCGGCCAGCGTCTTGTCGAGGGTGACCGCCATGCCGACGATGCCGCAGATATACATAAAGAAGATACCGCCGATGGCCGCGCCCGCCGTCGCGGTCACAACAAGCGGCAGGCTGCGGGTTTTCTCAACGATGAGCCCGGCGACAAAGGCGGAGACCGGGAAGCCGACAAGGAAGCCCACGGTCGGCGAGGCAAACACCCCGAGACCGCCACGTCCGCCGGCCAGCAGCGGCAGCCCCAGCGCCACGAGCAGCAGGAAGAGCAGCACG
Organism: Salipiger abyssi; assembly: GCF_001975705.1. Classification (NCBI taxonomy): domain Bacteria; kingdom Pseudomonadati; phylum Pseudomonadota; class Alphaproteobacteria; order Rhodobacterales; family Roseobacteraceae; genus Salipiger; species Salipiger abyssi. Next base: position 57,920 of record NZ_CP015091.1, on the reverse strand, counting down.
GCAAGCGCGCCCCGGCGGGCACCCAGAACGGTGCCGCACATCATCACGCCGAGGCTCTGCGCGGTGATCGGCACCCCGAAACCAAGGGTGATCGCCGGGATCAGCCCGAGCACCGCGATCAGCGCGGCGAACAGCGCGATCATCACAACATTGCGTTCCATCGTGGTCGTCTCCTTATTGACGTCGGGACAGGGTTTCCCGGCAGTATCAGCCCCCGCCGGGATTTGCATCTATTGATCGGCCCCCGGCGGCGCCTGTCCGATGCCGCCGCGCGCGCGCAGCGCCTCGGCGACCTGCTCGGCATCGTCGATGGCCAATAGCCCCAGCGGCAGCACGATGCGCCAGCCCGGGGCGCGGGCGCTGCGGGCGCGCCAGGCCTCGCGCAGCCCCCGCGCCTTGGCCAGCAACACGGGGGTGAAGCGGATGGTGACCGCCATGGCGAACCCGACCGGCGCGGGATCGAGACCGACGCGCCGCAGCGGCGACAGCAGGCGCAGCACCACATCGGTCAGATCGTCGAGCCGGCTGGTCATGGTGACGAGGTTAGCGATGCCCACCGCCGCAATCAGCCGCAGCACCAGCGCCACGCCGCGCGCCGGGGCGCCTTCGATCAGGTGCCAGACGAGCAGCACGACCACAAAGGGCCAGAGCGGGCGCGACAGGCGCAGCCCTTCGCGGAAGAACCGCCGCCCGCCGACGAGATAGGCCGCCGCCACCGCGCATGTGATCGCCGCAAGCCAGAGCGGGCTGTCGATCAGGTAGATGCCCAGCACGCTCAGTGAGGCGATGGCGAGCTTCACCCCCGCCGGCCAGCGGTGATAGGGCGTCTCAATCGAAGAGGTCAGTGCCAGCATCGGCATCCTCCTCCATCGCGGCGAGATAAAGCGCCAGCGTCTCCTCCGGCGGACCATCGGCGCGCACCCTGCCCTCGTCGAGCCAGATCACCCGGTCATAGCCGTCGAGCGCAGACGGGTCATGGGTGATCTGAAGCACGCGCGGCGCCACCCCGTCCAGCATCCGGCGGAGCTGCCGCGTGGTGGGAATGTCGAGCCCGGAAAACGGCTCGTCGAGCAGGATCACCGCCGGCGACATCGCCAGCACCGCCATCAGGCAGAGCAGATGCCGCTGGCCCTGCGACAGCTCGGTGACCGAGCGCTCGCGCCAGGCGCGCTTGCCGAACCGGTCGAGCATCCCATCGGCCCCGGCGGCGGCCTCCGCCCGCGACTGGCCAAGCTGCTTGAGCCCGAAGGCCAGCTCTTCGGCGACGGTGGGAAAGATGATCTGGTGATCGGGGTTCTGGAACAGCACTCCGATCAGCCGCAGCGCCGCGCGCCGGTCGCGCGCCACATCGGTGCCGCCGATCGTCACCGCGCCGCTGTCGGGCGCGATCAGCCCGGCAAGCACCCGCGCCAGGGTGGATTTGCCCGAGCCGTTGCGACCCACCAGCCCGATGCGCCGTTCGCTTAGCCTCAGGTCGATGCCACGCAGCACCTCACGCCCGGCGAGGCTGTGAGCGACACCACGCAGCTCGATGGCCGCGTCGGGCGCTACGGCTATCTCGTTGCGGGCATTGCTGCCAAATCTCATCATGCGTGCTGCCACTCCGTCACAAGGGCCGTTCCGACGCCGCCGGCGGCGGCGATGGCGGCCAGACCGCGGCCGCCGCTCTCACATAAATCATGAAACAGGCGAACGGAAAGGATTGCGCCCGAGGCGCCGATGGGGTGGCCCCGCGCCAGCGCCCCGCCGCGCGGATTGACGATACGCGCATCCAGCTCCGCCAGCTCGACACAGGCCAGCGCCTGCGCGGCGAAGGCCTCCATGATCTCGGCCTGCGCGAGCTGTTTCGGCGCGAGGCTCAGCCCTGCCAGCGCGTCGCGGATCGCCACCACCGGCGCCAGCCCCGGCAACCCGGGATCGCCGCCGCGCGACACGCCGCCCAGTATCGCAAGCCCCGCCAGCCCGGCGCGCCGCGCCACGTCCTCGGAGACCACCAGCGCCATCGCCGCCGCATCGGCGGCCACCGCCATATTGGCGCTGGTGACGCTGCCGCTGATAATGCGCGCACGGGCGCAGACCGTCGGGCTCAGTCGCCGGGAGAACGCGTCGCGATCCGGCAGGCCGACGATTTCCCGCGCGAGCCTGTCGCGCGCCGCGCAGGCCTTTTGGTGGCTCGACACCGCCCAGGCATCCTGCCGCGCACGGTCATAGCCGAGGCTTTGCGCCAGCGCCGCCGCCGCCTCGGCCATGTCCGGGTCGCGATCCGGCCAGGGGGTAAAGGGCGGGCGGTCATAGGCGACAGGCGCTGCGCCATCCTCGCCCGGGCGCAGACGGATCGGGCGGCGCGAATAGCTCTCTGCACCGCCGGCGAGCACGATATCGGCCTGCCCCGAGACGATCAGCGCATCGGCGAGCAGCAGCGCGTCGAGCCCCGAGCAGCATTGCCGGTCAAGGCTGATCCCGGCGACGCGCTCAGGCAGCCCGGCAGCCAGCGCCGAAAGCCGCGCCGGATTGCCGCCTGCGCCGAGCGCATTGCCCAGCAGCACCTCGTCCACCGCCTCCGCCGGCAGGCTGGCATCACCCAGACAGGCGCGCATGACGGGGGCGGCGAGCTCATGGATCTCGCGATCCGCCAGCGCCCCGCCGCGCGGCACCACCGCGCTGCGCCGCGCCGCCACGATGACAGAGCGCCTCATGCCCCCTGCCCCAGCAGCGCCGCGAGCGCGCGCAGATCGGACTTGCCCGAGGGTAGCGCGGGCAGCGCGTCGAGCGTCACGATCCGCCGGGGCGCGGCGCCGGGGCCGAAGCGCTGGCGACAGGCGGAGAGCAGCGCACTGGTGTCGAGATCGGCGCCGGAGACAAAAGCGACAGGCAGATTGCCCCGCGCCGGGTCCGGCTCGGGCAGCACGGCGGCGGCGGTGAGGCCGGGCAGCGACAGCAGAAAGCTCTCGATGGCCTCGGGAAAGACGTTGCGGTCGGCCACGGTGAACATGCGGCTGCGGCGCCCGGCGAGAAACAGCGCGCCCGACTCCGACAGCCAGCCCAGCTCGCCGACGCTCAGAAAACCGTTGTCCCAGCGCGTATCCGGCGCAGTGCCGGCGGCATAGCTGTCGAAGAGATAGGGGCTTTCGACCCAGATCGTACCTGTTTCGCCGGCGGGCAGATCCCGGCCCGCATCGTCGCGCACCCGCAGCGTGACCCCGGGATAGGGTCGGCCCACGGAGCCCTCAGCGCCGCCGGTCTCGTCGAGCGTGATAAAGCTGGTCTCGGCGGCACCGTAGAACCCCGTCAGGCGGGCTTCGGGAAAGAGCCGAGCTGCGGCCTCGCGCGCGGCGCGGTCGAGAAAGCCACCCCCCGCCAGCACCCGCCGCACCGAGCCGACACTTCCCTGCCCGCCGGTGCCGAGCTGCCGCAACTGCGTGGGCGTCGTATAAAGCAGCATCGGCGCCGCCTCTGCCAGACGACGCAGGCGTTCGTCGGGGCGGTCGGTGTCGATCACCACCGGGGTGGCGCCGAGATGCTGCGCCGCGAAGAGCCCGTAAAGCGTGAGAGAGTTGCTGAGCGGGCCCATCACCGCGATCCGGTCGCGCGGTGTGATCTGCCAGAGCTTACGGTCGGTCTCGAAACAGGCCTGCCAAGAGCGCAGGCTGCGCCGGATGCGCTTGGCCGGGCCGGTGGAGCCGGAGGTCTCGCATTGCAGATACCCCGCGCGCGCGTCCTGCGCCTGCGGCAGCGGCCGGCCCGGGCTGATGACACATAATTCGCGCCCCTCGACGACCGCCCGACATGCATGTTCACAGGCGGTCTCAAGCGGCCGCGCGGGAATGAACGCCACGCCCGTGCCGTCGAATTGCTGACTGTCTCTGACCGTCATGCTGCCTCTTCCTAGACCCGTTCCCGCGCGCATACGGTCTATGGTGGCGATGGTGAAGAGGGTTCGAGCCAGAGTGACTGTTACGTTGCGATCTTGCCGGTATGCAAAACAGGCGCAATGCCCTTAGCTACATGCGCCTATTGAAAGTGAAGTGCAATACGCGTATTTGTAATGCAAAATCCGAAATCGAAAGGATCGCCCGTATGCCCGAATCGACGATCACTGCAAAGGGCCAAACGACATTGCCGAGGGATGTCCGCCGCGCGCTTCATCTCGAGCCCGGCGATCGTCTGCGCTACATGGTCCTCGACAATGGCGAGGTCCGGATTTCGCGAAGCCGTCCGGTTTCCTCGCTCTCGGGTCTGCTGAAGGACCGTGTCACGCGGCCGGTCAGCCTTGAGGAGATGGACGAGGCCATCGCAGGCGGAGCGCTGGACGAGTGATCGGGCTCGACACCAATGTACTCGCGCGTTTTCTGATGCAGGATGACCCCGCGCAAGGTGCCGCCGCTGAGGCCCTCATGACGGACCTGACCGAGGCCACACCCGGATTTGTCTGCCGAGAGGTCCTTGTGGAACTGGTCTGGGTGCTGGAACGCGCCTACAAGTTGCCGCGCTCCGCTATCGCCGAGGCGCTGACCGGCTTGCTGGAAGCGCGTGAACTCGTCATCGAAACAGATGATCGTGCGGCCATCGCCGTCGATCGCTATCGGCGCGGCGGCGCAGGCTTTGCGGATCAGATGATCGCGCTCGCCGGAGAGGCGACCGGATGCACGGCGACCGTGACCTTTGACCGAAAGGCGGCGGCGCTGCCCGGTATGCAGACCGTTGGGTAAGTTCCAGGCCCCCTGCCCTATTCATAGTGTCGCTGTTTATTTTCCTACTTAAGTGGCGCGAGGTGCATTGGAACCGAAATGCCACGACCCCTTTGATTTCCGCTTTCGATGGCGTGACCCGGCGTGTTTGTGTGGGTAGGCTAGACTCAGTGTAAGACAACGGCCAAGGTGTCTGAGTTTTTGCGAAGCGCATCAGCGGCGGCGCTTGTCTGCGAAATAGAAGGGCTGAAGCGCCCCACTCTGACGATCTCTCACATGTCCAATAATGCTACCAATATCAGACTGATGTGGCTGAATGCTTCGATCAGTTGGTGTAGCCATGAGACAGAACAGAGAAATAAAGGGCCGTTCGGTGGTCGCGGACTATCTGAACTTGATCGGATCTGTCAGCGAAAACGCGCAGGCCCCTTTCCGATATCTCAGCGCTGATTGGCCTTAGGCGAGATTTCCGGCCTGCTGACTGGTGAGTTCAAAATGCTAAAGGCTGTCGGCTCTGCTTGTTCCAACATCCAGGTTTGATTTCGACAGAATACTGTACCACGGTACAGTTTGCAGGCTTGGTCGCATTGTCTGAGGAAATGTGGCCTTCTGATAGCTGTACCACGGTACAGCTCTGACGCTGATAGCCGCGCTGTATTTGGGAAGCGAGGCGAGTATGTTCGTGCTGCCAAGGATCCAGCCTGGCGGGTGCATATGTGACTTGCGCGCCCTCGGAAGCGGCGTTTCTCAAGAGCATTTCCAGCATATTCTGAGCTTCTTTTTGGTTCCATGCATCATGTCTGTCCGCAGCTCAGAGTTGCCGGCTATAAGCTTGTCCTTGCTTGCCGGTGAAGCATCTCCGTGCCGAAGTGGAAGCCATGGCTTTTTCGACAAGTTTGGCAAAGTAATCTTCTGGTCGCTGAATGTGATCCGCATGCATCGCGATATACTCGAGAGCATGGAGTGTTTGGTTCAATCCGATGGCGCGAAGGGCAGATATCAAGCTTTTCTCTGCAAGTCCGACCAAACGTGCCAAAATGGGAAGTGTTTCATTTAGATCGTTCGCTGTTTGAGGGCTCGACGGGAAGAAGCTCGCGAGGGTTGGGTATTGTGACCACCGACCTGTCAAATCATGCGACTGATCGCTCCGAGGTTTTTTTGTATTAATTTTTTTTGGTTCTACTTGGCGGACAGTTTGACCGTTTCCGCCGGGCTCTTTCGTGGTGTTTGCGCTGGTCCGGCGCGGGTTCTCGTGTGCTGGGGCAGGGGCGCAGACAGTGGTGTCGGGCCCCGGTACAGTAGCATCCTGCGTGGCTGGGGACGATGAGCTGCGGATGAGCGCCTGGAGTTTGTCCAGAATATCGCGGGTGCCTGCGAGGCCGAGGCTGACTCGGCGCAGGATGGTTTTCGCGGAAAGGACGAAGGTAAGGTCCGTTTCGGAGAGCGTGTCAGCGGCATCGAGCAGAGTGGCGCGAAGGGTGAGGGCCTGTGCACGCAGGCTGCGGATTTCTTCCTTGTCCTGTTCTGCCTGGCGGGCGAGTTCGAGAATGCGCTCTGCCGAGTGAAACAGCGGAGTGAGGTCGAGCCCGTAGGCGTCGACGATGCGACCGCCCCGGCGCAGCGGGAAGCGTTTGCCGGTGGCGCTGTCTCGGCGCGCGATCAGCCCCGCCGTCACCAGGCGGTCGATATAGCGCCGCAGGCTACGGTCGCACATGCCGTTCGCCCGCTCACAGATCGTGCTGTTGGCGGCATAGACGACAAGCATCATATCGGGTCCAACGGGGCGTTCTCCGCCGGTCTGCCGGTCTCGGCAGGGTAGGAAGCTCAGCAATGTGTCGAGCACCTGAACGTCGCGGCCAGAGAGGCCCAGAGATACCCGCGCCGTTCTCAGCGCGTAAAGCAACTCCCTGCGCAGGATCGGGCGAAACCCTGCGATCGGTGTTTGGACACAGGCCTTCTGTGCCCCGGCACGCGGTGCCGCGGATGTGATCTGTTTCATGCCATTTCAGACGGCAAAATCTACCCGGTCACCGAAATCGGTGTTGAATGCGATTCGATTGTAGGGTATCCAACTAATAGCGACAAAAGTGGGAACCCTTCGGAGACACCGTTTCCGGGGGGTTTCTTTTTGCTTAGATGTCTGCCTCCTTTATTGCTGCTCAATTTTCCGGGTTTTGGCCCGGTTATATGCTCTCACCGGCTGTACCGCGGTACAGCCGGTGAGTTGCATTTCCGTGAAAGTTAAGGAATATCAATTAGTTACTCTCCTCACTTTCCGATTTCCACTGCCGGTACAGCGCCTCTCCGCGTTCGGCGAGCCAGTCGGCGAAGGCCTTGTCCGCCTTTGCGGTGACCTTGAAGGCGACCTGCTGGCCGCGGCGTGTGACCTGAAGCCTGCCATCGGCGACGCTCTGGCCCGCCGGCGCTTTCGCCGGGGCCTGGCCGCTCTTGGAGAGCCGGGCCATGGCGCGGGCAAAGCGCTCCTGGCTGGTGGAGATATCCTCCAGCTCCTTGATCGCCGTCTGAACACGCCGCTTGTCGATCTGCTTGGTGATCGCGGCCAGCGCGATCCATTGCCGTCGGCCGACCCCGTGCGCGGGCCCGATCGCGGTGACCAGATCCTCGGGAATGTCGCGGATGACCGCGCTCATCCGGTAGATCTCGTCGGTGGCCATGCTCAGGCTGCGCTCGATGACGCGCGCCTCGACCCCGGCCTCGCGGAGCTGCACGATGAAGGCGGCCTTCTCGATAAAGCTGCTTTCCAGCCGCTCGGCATTCTCGAGCCCCTGGGCGACGATCAGCGCCTCGTCGTCGAAATCCCCGATATAGGCCTTGACCGGAATTCCGATCCGGCGGCAGGCCGCGATCCGCCGCCGCCCGTAGACCGGTTCGTATTCCTCGCTGTCGCCATCGCCGGTGCGCCGCAGCATGACCGGGATCTGCTGCCCGGATTCCCGGATCGAGGCGACAAGCCCGTCGATCTCGGCACCGGCATCGAAGCGGTCGCGAAACCGCCCCGAGCCGATGCGGTCGGTGTCGACCTCATGCACGGTTTCCTTGCGCAGGTCGTCGAAGGTTTCCTTGAAGCGGCGCACGCTGGGATTGCCGGACCGGGGGCTGACATTGCGTTCCGGCCGGGCAGGGGAGGGGGCATCGGCCGTCTCGGCCTTGCTCCCGTCGCTGGACAGGGTCCGGTCGAGGCTTTTGGTGAGCAGTCCCTTGCGTGCCATTATGATCTCCCCCAGGCCTGCTGGATCAGGCCTTCCAGTTCGGTCGTCACCCGCGACACGGATTCCCATGCCCGCTGATAGGTCTGGCGGTGGAAATTCGACGGGTCGACCTCGACGATGGATTCCGACGAGACCGCCGCGTCGGCGACGGCCGTGGACAGGTAGAACTCGTTGGTCATCACCGAGTCCTCAAGGATCGAGCGCAGATATCCCGCCACCTGCACCGACGGCTGGTCGGTCGGGTTATAGCGGGTGATCAGGTATTTGATCCAGTCATAGGGCCGTTCGCCCTGGCGGTGCTCGATGACGCTCATCATCTCGCCGGTCATGCCGAGGAAGGTGCCGAGGCTCATCACATCCACGAAGGAGGCGGTCACCGTCACCAGCAACGAGGTGCAGGTGAAGAGCGCCGACATCACCGCAAAGGACATCTGCGGCGGGCAGTCGAACAGGATCACATCGTAATCGTCGCGGATCGGCTCCAGCGCCTCTTCGATGCGGACGAAGAAAGGCTGCTTGCGCTGGTCGCTGCCGGCGGTCTCGTGCTCGAACTCCATGATCTGCATGGAGGAGGGGATCAGGTCGAGATTGGGCATATGGGTGCCGCGCACCACGTCGCGAATGTCGACGGGCGCCTCGTCCTCGGGATCGGCCGGGTCGGGGTAGCGGATCGCGTGGTAGAGCGTGAGCATGTCGGGCTCGCGCTCGGGGATGATGCCGAAGAGCTGGGTCAGGCTGGCCTGCGCGTCGAGGTCGATCACCAGCGTCCGGTAGCCGCGCATGGCGAGCCCCTGCGCGAGGTGCTGCGCCGAGGTGGATTTCCCGACCCCGCCCTTGAGGTTGATGCTGGCGATGACGACGGTCTGCTCGTCGCCGACGCGCCGCGTGACATTATGCGGTTCGAGTCGGTCATTGGCGATGAGGTGGTCGCGGATTTCGTGGATTTCCGAGGCGGCAAAATGCCGGCGGGTGCCGCGCAGCATGGTGCCCTGAGGCAGGGACTCGTTGCTGCGCAGCGTGTGGCGCAGAGAGTTTTCCTTGACCCCGAGGAAGTGGCATGCCTCCTTGAAGCTGAAGAGCCGCAGCTCCTTGTGCTTTTTCGGTTCCAGCAGCCGGTCGCGGTGCTGTACCAGCTGTTCGGCGATAAGATTGGCGTGCCTGTCGAGCGTGGCTGAGCCGCTGACTCCCATCATTCCTGCCCTCGAATTTCTGCTCTTTTTTTCTGTGTAACACGTTTTTTGCCTTACGCCACAAAAAATGCGTGACGCATGGGGTGGATGAAAATGCCCGTAGCAGCGTGCGAAATCCGATTTTGGGCTTGCTGAGGGGAAATGAATATTTTGAAAAATATATAATTTTCAATAGATTGTGGGGCATTCCTGCGCTGGCGCAAGGTTTTCGCGCTAAAGTTGCAGGTTGCACGACGTCGTCGGCGGATATGCGGAATAACTGCCAATCGGATGGGATGGTCCGGTCTGTGGATAATGATGTGGATAAGTTGAGGCGTTTGGTCAGGCGTTGATTCCCGCCGTGACGGGCAGGGCAGGGGAGGATGAAAACGCGGATCAGGCGTCGATGTCGCTGTAAAACCGCGCTGGACGCATCGTTGCCAGCTCTATGACAGCTTCACCGTCAAGGATCTCCCGCGCCGCGAGATCGGCCCAGATCGGCCCCCAGCCGATGCCGCCATGGGAGACGGCGGAATAATACCCCTGCCGCCAGGGCAGGCGACCAATGACCGGGCCGCCCTGCGGCATCGCCCTGATCCCGACACGTTGTCCCGCCGGCCTCAACCCTGTCAGCGTCGGCACCGAGCGTGCCACATCGGCCAGCATTTCGGCGCCGTCGCGACCGTTGTTGCCGTGCCGGGCGGTCAGCCCTTCGCCGCGCCAGTGGATGGCTGTGCCGAACTCGCGATCCGGCCGGATCAGCCAGCGCGCGCCGTTCACCACATGGCGGGGCAGGCGCGGACGTCCGGCGCCTGCGTAAAGCATCAAGCCGGGCACCAGCTCGACCGGGATCGCCAGCCCCGCCAGAGCCGCGATATGCGTTGCCTGACCGCCACCGGCATTGACCACCACATCCGCCTCGATCCAGCTGCCATCGGCAAGACCGATCGAGACAACACCGCGCGCAGCGATGTCGAGCGACACCACATCATCGCCCAGCCGCAACGTGCCGCCGCTCAGCCGAAAAACCCGCAATAGCTGCCCGATCATCGCCGGAGCGTCGATCCAGCCCGAGCGTAGCTCGAAGGCGACGCGCTCGCTTCCGGATAGGGCGAGTTCCGGCGCGATCTCGCGCAGATCCGCCGCGCCCAGTATCTCGATCTGTGCGCCCTGTTCCCGGCAGCGGGCGACGGCAGCATCGAAATCCGGCACTGCGCCTTGCGCCGTCAGCGTGCCGCACCAGTCGAGCCAGTCGCCGCCGATCTCTTCGGCCAGCCGGTCGAAATGCGCGTTTACCGAGAGCCGTAGGCGCCGCCGTGCCTCGGCTTCGGGCCAGCTGAGCTGCGGAAAGGAGGACAGCCAGGAGAAGGAGGCACCGCTGGTTCCCGATCCCGGCGCGCGCCCGTCGATCAGCACAACTTCGGCACCGCGCTCGGCCAACCGGTAGGCGATATTCGCGCCAATGGCGCCCGCGCCGATGACCGCGACCTTCATCGCGGCGCCCGGAAGATCTCGGGGGTCAGATCGCGGACCGAGGCGCAGCCCAGATGCCCGAGCGTCGTCCAGAACTCATCCTTCAGCAGCTCCAGCACGCGGCGGACCCCGGCCTCGCCATCGGCGGCGAGACCGAGCGCACAGGTGCGACCCAAGGCGACCGCATCGGCGCCGAGCGCCAGAGCCGTGGCGATATCGCTGCCCCGCCGTATGCCGCTGTCAAAGACGATGGGCACGTCGGGGCCGGCCTCGGCCCGCACCCCGGCGAGCGTGGTGATCGCGGCGGGCTCGCGGTCGATGGTGCGCCCGCCGTAGTTGGAGACATAGAGCCCATGCGCGCCGGCCTTCAGCGCTGCGCAAGCATCGACGCGGCTGGTGATACCCTTGACGAGGCAGGGCAGGGGGGCCGCGCCAATCACCCGCGCGGCCTGCTCCCAGCTCCAGCGCGGTTCGGTGAAATCGAGCAGTTCGCGCAGCATTGCCGGATCGGATTTCCCGGGGCCGAAATTCGAGGGCGCCCCCGCGCCGGGCATGGAAAAGCGATCCTCCATCATCCGCTCGCGCCATTGGCGGATCGGCGAATAGGTCACGCAGATATAGCGATAGCCCGCGTCCTTTGCCCGGTGCATCATATCGATCACATGGCTTTCCCTGCCGCAGAAGGTCATCTGAAAGACCAGCGCGGCGGGAGAGGCGGCGCGCACCTCCTCAAGCGCATGCCCGGCGGCCACGGGCACCATCTGGCGGATGCCGGCGGCATGGGCGGCGCGGCCCACGGCGAGCATGCCATCGGGGTGAAACAGCGTCTCGCCGCCGCCGAAGGGCGCGGTGAGGGCGGGGAAGGACAGTTCTTCGCCGAGGAAATGTGTGCTGGTGTCGGGTTTGGCGACCCCGGCAAAGAGTGGCACTTCGTAGAGGTAGTCGTCGAAGGCGGACACATTGGCGCGGGCGGTCACCTCGTCGCCGGTGCCGCAATGCAGGTAGTTCCAGACCGTCTCCGACAGCGCCAGCCGCGCCGCCGCGCGGATGCCGCGCATCGAGGCGTATTTCCGGGATGTGGCATAGCGGTCGTCGCGGCGGATCTCGTCTTGCTCGGACATCATGGTCTCCTGTCAGGCGCCGCGTGCGGCACGCAGCGCGGCCCGGCGGGCCAGCCGCGCGCGGATGGCGCCGGTATCCGTCGAGGGCGTCGCGGCGAGAAGCTGGCGGGTATAGGGGTGTTGCGGATCGCCGAAGACGGCGTTGCGGCTGCCGCGCTCGACCACCTCGCCGGCCTGCATCACCATCACCTCGTCCGAGATCCGGCGCACCACCGAGAGGTCGTGGCTGATGAAGATGTAGGAGAGGTCGAAATCGCGTTGCAGATCGGCCAGCAGGTTCAGCACCTTCGCCTGCACCGAGAGATCCAGCGCGCTGACCGGCTCGTCGAGTATGAGGATGCGCGGGTTGACCATGAGCGCCCGGGCGATGGCGATGCGCTGGCGCTGACCGCCCGAGAACATATGCGGGTAGCGCCCGGCATGGGCGCCGCTCAGACCCACGCGCTCCAGCATCTCGCCTATCCGCGCGCGCCGCTCCGCCGCGCCGAGGCCGGTGTTGAGCAGCAGCTCTTCGGCCAGCGCGTCGCCGACCTTCTGGCGCGGGTTGAGCGAGCCATAGGGGTTCTGAAAGACGATCCGCACCTTGCGCCGCAGCTCCGCCGAGGGGCGAAAGCGGGCGATGTCGACCGCCTTGCCGTCGATGAGCAATGTGCCATCCGTGGCCGGGTCGATCAGTGTCAGGATCCGGGCGAGGGTGGATTTTCCGCAGCCCGACTCGCCCACCACCGACAGGGTGCGGCCCTGGCGCAGCACCAGGTCGACGCCCTTCAGCGCACGCACCGGTGTGGCCTTGCGCAGCAGCCTGCCCTTGCCGGGATAGTCGCGGATCAGCCCCTGGGCTTCGAGCACGATGGGAGGCCGGGCACTCATTGGAGCGCCACCCCGTCGAGCGGCCCGTCGCTGCCGCGCTCCGGCAGGGCGGAGAGCAGCGCGCGGGTATAGGAATCCTGCGGCGCCTCGAAGAGCGACAGCACATCGGCCTCCTCGCGCTTCACGCCCTGATACTGGACGATGACGCGGTCGGCTGTTTCGGCCACCACGCCCATGTCATGGGTGATCATGATCAGCCCCATGCCGCTCTCCTCCTGAAGGTCGATGAGCAGGTCGAGGATCTGCTTTTGAATGGTCACGTCGAGCGCCGTTGTCGGCTCGTCGGCGATCAGCAGCTTGGGCGCGCAGGCGATGGCCATGGCGATCATCACCCGCTGACACTGCCCGCCCGACATCTGGTGCGGAAAGGCGGTGAGCTTGCCAGCCGGGTCGGGCAGCCCCACCGCCTCCAGCAGCTCCAGCGTGCGGGCGCGGCGGGCGGCACGTCCAAGTCCCTGATGCTTTTTCAGCACCTCGCCGATCTGGAGGCCGACGGTGAAGGCGGGGTTCAGCGAGGCGACGGGTTCCTGAAAGATCATCGCGATATCGCGGCCGATGATGCGGCGGCGGGCGCGCGGGCTCAGCGCCATGAGGTCGGTGCCGTCGAAACGCACCAGATCGGCGCCGACCGTGGCGGTCTCGGGCAAAAGCCCCATTACCGCCAGCATCGCCACCGACTTTCCCGAGCCGCTTTCGCCGACGATGGCGAGCACTTCGCCCGCGTCCACATGCAGGTCGATGCCCGAGACGGCGGTGAGCGGTCCCTTGGCGGTGTCGAATGTCACCGTCAGGTTGCGGATTTCGAGAAGATGGGACATCTCAGCTCCTCTTCAGCCGGGGATCGAGCGCGTCGCGCAGCCCGTCGCCGCAAAGGTTGATCGCCAGCACCGTGATCAGGATGGCGAGGCCGGGAAAGGTCACGACCCACCAGGCGCGCAGGATGAACTCGCGCGCATCGGCGAGCATGGTGCCCCATTCCGGGGTGGGCGGCTGCGCGCCGAGCCCGAGAAAGCCGAGCGCGGCTGCATCGAGGATCGCGGTCGAGAAAGAGAGCGTCCCCTGCACGATCAGCGGCGCGAGGCAATTGGGCAGGATCGTGCGCACCATCAGCCGCAGCGGCGAGGCCCCGGCGATGCGCGCGGCGACCACGTATTCGCGGGTCTTCTCGCTCATCACGCTGGCGCGGGCGAGCCGGGCGAAATGCGGTTGCAGCACCAGCGCGATGGCGATCATCGCATTGGTGAGCCCGGGGCCGAGGATCGCCACCAGCACCAGCGCCAGCAGCAGCGAAGGAAAGGCGAGGATCACGTCCATCACCCGCATGATCAGCGTGTCGATCCAGCCGCCGAAATAGCCCGAGATCAGCCCGATCGCGATGCCACCGGTGAGCGCGATGGTCACCACTATGAGCCCGATCAGCAGCGAATAGCGCGCGCCGAAGATCAGCCGCGAGAGGATGTCGCGCCCAAGCGCGTCGGTGCCGAGCAGATAGGCGCCCCGGCCCCCCGTCTCCCAGACCGGCGGAAGCAGCAGCGCGTCGCGGTATTGCTGCGTCGGGTTGTGCGGCGCGAGCAGCGGCGCAAAGAGCGCGACGAGTACCAGCAAGCCGATCACCGCCAGCCCGATCACGGCGCCCCGGTTGCGGCGGAAATCGCTCCAGAACCCGGCCAGCGCGGCGCGGGTCGTGCCGGCGTCGTTTGCTTCAAGTGTAGCGGGATCAGCCATGACGGATCCTCGGATTGATGACGGCATAGAGCAGATCCACGATCAGGTTCACGATCATCACCACCACGGCAATGACCAGCAGGCCGCCCTGCACCACCGGGTAGTCGCGTTTCGAGATGGAATCGACGATCCACTTGCCGATGCCCGGCCAGGAAAAGATCGTCTCGGTGAGGATGGCGCCCGCCATGAGCGATCCGACCTGAAGCCCGATCACCGTGACCACCGGGATCAGCGCGTTGCGCAGCGCGTGACGGCCCACCACCATCGCGGGGCCCAGCCCCTTGGCCCGTGCGGTGCGCACGAAATCCTCCGACAGCACTTCCAGCATGGCCGAACGCGATTGCCGCGCGATCACCGCCGTCGGGATGGTGGCCAGCACCACCGAGGGCAGGATCAGGTGCAGCACCGCCGAGCGGAAGGCGCCCGCCTGTCCCGAAAGCAGGCTGTCGATCAGCATGAAGCCGGTGACCTGCGGGAAATAGTACATCAGCGAGATCCGGCCCGAGACCGGGGTCCAGCCCAGCGTGCCCGAGAACAGGATGATCATCAGAAGGCCCCACCAGAAGATCGGCATCGAATAGCCGACCAGCGCCGTGGACATCGAAATCTGCTCGAACCAGCTGCCGCGCTTCACAGCCGCCAGCACCCCCAGCGGCAGGCCGATGCAGATCGCCAGCGTCATGGCGCAAAGGCCCAGCTCCATCGTGGCGGGGAAGAAGGTCAGGAAGTCCTCGGCCACCGGGCGGTGGGTGACGAGCGACGTACCCAGATCGCCCCGGAACAGATCTCCGAGATAGGAGAGGTATTGCTGCCAGAGCGGCCGGTCGAAGCCGTATTGCGCCATCAGCTGCGCATGCCGCTCCGGGGTCAGCCCGCGCTCGCCGGCCATCAGCATGATCGGATCGCCGGGCAGCACCCGGACAAAGCCGAAGGCGACGATGGTGATGCCGAAAAAGGTGGGGACCAGCACCGCCAGCTTTCCCAGAAGGTAACGGAGCAAGGATGCATCCTTTCCAAAGGCCGGGTCGCGCAGAAAGGGACGCGCGACCCGGCAGTCGGCGCGACCCACGGGGAAGGGGGCCGCGCGTATGCAGACCTCAGTCGATCGCGGCGGTGACCACGATTTCCACGAGCCGTTTCGGATCGCCCAGATCGCAGCCGCCGATCGCCGCGCGCGACGGCATGTGCGCGGCGTCGAGCCACTCCATCCAGGCCTCGTTCATCTGCGCCTTGGCGGACATGTCCGACAGGTAAACGCGCGCGTGCAGCAGCTTTGTCTTGTCGCTGCCGACCTGCGCCAGCAGTGCGTCGAGCTTTTCGCAGATCTCGGCGGTCTGGCCCTTCATGTCGAGATCGAGATCGGTCGCCGCATGGCCCGAGGCGTAGAGCACGCCGTTATGGACGACGCCGCCATGCAGGTGCGGGCGGGAGTTGAAGCGTTTGGTCATTGTCTGTCTTTCGGTCTTGGGGTTGGCCCCGCTCAGGCGGCGGGGCTGTAGGGATCGAGGCTGAGCTCGGGGGCCTCTCCCGCAGCGACGCGGGCGAGCTGACGGCCGGCGAAGGGGCCGATGGTCAGGCCGGCGGCTCCGAGCCCGTTGCCGAGGATCAGCCCGTCGATGCCCGGCACCGGGCCGAGGATCGGACGGAATCCGGGCGGGGCGGGGCGGAAGCCGATGCGGGTTTCCAGCAGCGTGGCATCGGCGAGGCCGGGGGCGTAGCGCAGCGCGGCGCTCAGCACCTCGTGCTGGCCTTCGCAGGTCACCCGGTAGTCGAAGCCTTTGCCGTCCTCGCGGGTGGCGCCGACCACGACGCGGCTGTCATCGAAGGCCAGCAGGTAATGGCTCGCCATCGGCAACAGCACCGACCAGCGCGATGTATCCGCGCCCTTCATACCGAAATGCAGGATCTGCCCGCGCTGCGGCTTGACAGGATGATGCAGCGCCAGCGGCCCGAGGATCTGCGCGGCCCAGGCGCCGGCGGTCACCACGATCTTGTCCGAAGGGATCTCTTCGCCGCGCCCGTCCAGCACCTTGGCGCAGGCGCCGTCGAGCTCCAGCGTGGCGAGATCGCTGAGGAATGTCGCGCCGAGCGCCACCGCCGCGCGCAGCATGGCCGGCGCGAGCTGCCGGGCATTCACCCGAGCGCCACCCGGCACATAGAAGGCCCTGAACGCCGGGTTGATCGGCGGGAAGCGCGCCTGCGCCTGCTCCGGTGAGATTTCCTCGAAGCCACCGGATTCGGGCGCCTTGGCGGTGCGCCGCGCCAGCCGTTCGCCCGCAGCGTCGTAGACATCGGGGTCTTCGGCGGTCACCAGCGCGCCGACCTTGCGGTAGCCGACATCGCTTTGCCCGCGTTCGGCGAGCCCCGCGACCAGCTCCTCGTAGTAATGCGCCCCGGCGGCGTACATCTTGTACCATTCCGGCTCGTCGAGCTTGGTGGCCCAGGGGCAGACGATGCCGGCCCCCGCGAGGGTCGCCTTGCCCTGATGCTCCTGATCGACGACGGTCACGTCATGCCCGGCAAGGGCTAGGTGATAGGCGGTACTGGCGCCGAGGATCCCGGCGCCAATCACAGTCACTTTCATTCGACGCTCACCCCCGACAGGCGCGAGGAGCCGAAGATCGCCGGCACGTAGCCTTTCACGCTCTTGTTCACCGCAGTGATGGTGTCGGCGCCGCCGAGGACGACCACCGGCACCTCGTCATGCACGATCTGCTGCGCCTCGTGATAGAGCGCGATCCGCTCCTCCTGATCGGTGATCGAGCCGGCCTCGCGCATCACCGCGTTGAAGCCATCGTCGCACCAGGCGCCGATATTCGACGGCGCGGTTTTGCCCTCGGGCGAGCAGGTGAGGTAGTTGTTGGGGATCTGGCTGGGATCGGGGAAATCGTAGATCCCGCCGAACATGCCAACCTGCGCCTCGCCGGCCCGCGCGCGCTGGATGTATTCGGCCCATTCATAGGTCACGATCTCGGCGGTCACGCCGATCTCGGCCCAGTCGGCCTGCACGATCTCGGCGGCGCGGCGGCCGTTCGGCATGTAGGGGCGCGCGACGGGCACCGCCCAGACCTGGGTGTCGAACCCGTCGGGATAGCCGGCCTCGGCCAGCAGCGCCTTGGCGGCTTCGGGGTCGTAGGGCCAGGGGGCGATATCCTCAGCATGGCCCCAGAGCGCCGGCGGCACCACGGCGCCGGTCACATGGCCCATGCCGCTATAGACGACCTCGACAAGGGTTTCCATGTCGATGGCCTGCGCCAGCGCCTGACGCACCTTCTGATCCTGAAATTTTTCCTCGCCGAAGTTGAAATGCAGCATGCCGGTGGAGGCGACGGGGGTCTGCACCGCGTCGACGGTGTCGGAGGCCTCGATGGTCTCCTTGTCGGCGAGGTTGGGGTAGAGCCCGATCAGGCATTCCCCGGCCAGTGCCCGTTGCAGCCGCACCGTGGCATCGCCCGAGATCGCCATGACCACCGCATCCACCATGGGCGTGCGCAGATCGTCGCCGATACCCGCGCCCCAGGTGTCCGCGAAGGGCAGCAGGCGGACAATGGCGTCGGTCTGATAGGCCTGAAGCTGGAAGGGGCCGGTGCCGATCGGTTGCAGATCCATCTGCTCGGGCGTGCCGGCGGCCATCATCGCGTCAGCGTATTCGGCGGAGGTGATACCGATGGAGCCATGCGCCATAGTGCCGATGAACGCCGCCAGCGGCGCTTTCAGGGTAAAGGCGACGGTGTGCTCGTCGATCTTCTCCACCGCGTCGAGATTGTCCGCCAGCTTGGCGTTGAAGGTCGGGTAGTTGCCGCCCGAGACCTCGTAGAACGGATGCTCGGGATCCATCATCCGCGCAAAGGTAAAGACCACGTCATCGGCGTTCATCGGGCGGGTGGGCGTGAAGGCATCGTTCGACTGCCAGCTCACGTTTTCGCGCAGGTGGAACGTGTAGGTCTTGCCGTCTTCCGAGACCTCCCAGCTTTCGGCCAACGCCGGTTCGATCCCCGAACCGCCGCGCTCGACCGAGACGAGCCCATCATAGATCTGGCCGAGCACATAGGCGGTGGTGCCGTTGCTGGTCAGCTCGGGATTGAAGATCTCCGGTGCGCCTTCGAGGCAGACCGTCAGCACCTGGGCCTGGGCAGCCGGCGCGAGGGCAAGCGCGGCGGCGCCGCACAGATATGCCAGTTTATTCATTTCAGTACCTTCCTGTTTCGCATGTGTCTCATCCTTGGCGTTGCCCAGCTGGTTTTCCCGGATGACACCATGCGAGCGGCAGGCTAACATGAAAGTCAAATCGCTTATTCTCCAAGCGTTATAACGAAACCTCATACTGTGGTTGACCAGGGGATACCGCCGGAATGAACATTCGCCAGCTCGAAGCCTTTCACGCGGTGATGGAAACGGGATCCGTCACGCTCGCCGGTGAACGGCTGGGCATCTCCCAGCCCGCCGTCAGCAAACTATTGAAATCGTTTTCGGAAAACTGCGGCTTCCGGCTCTTCACCCGCAGCGGCGGTCGCATGCTGCCGACCTCAGACGCGCAGCTTCTGGCCTCCGAAGTCTCGCGCCTGTTTTCGGGCACGGACCGGATTCAGAAGCTCGCCCGCGCCGTTCGGGATCGCGAGTGGGGCGAGGTCACCATCGCCGCGCCGCCGGCGCTCTCTGCCCGTTTTCTGGCCCATGCGCTTGGCCCGCTGATGGCCGCGCAGAAGAATATGCACATCTCGATCACCAGCCAGTCGAGCCCGCGAGTCGCCGAGCTGGTCGAGGGCCAGCAGATCGACATCGGCCTGTCGGTGCAGCCTTTCGAGCACCCCAATGTGCGCTCGGAGCTGGTGATGCGCTTTGCGATGATCTGCGCGTTGCCCGCCGCGCATCCGCTGGCCTCCAAACGGCTGATCCGGGTCGAGGATCTCAAGGATGAGCCCTTTGTCGGGCTGGCGCGCGACGATTGTTCGATCATGACCATCGACCGGGCCTTTCAGCTACGCGGCGTGCAGAAACGCGCGGTGGTCGAGGTGCCGATGTCGGAAACCGCCTGCGATTTCGTCGCCGGCGGCGCCGGTGTCTCCATCGTGCCGCCCTTTGTCGGGCTGGGCTATGGCGAGGACAAGCTCGTCCGCCGCCCGATCGTGCCGCTGACCACGATGAATGTCTGGATCATGCTGCCCGCCTCGCGTCCGCCCTCACTGGCCGCGGAGCGCATCGTCGAGGTGCTGCGGGCCAAGCTCCAGCGCTATGACGTGGATATGGCCGAGGGCGGAAACGCAGCGGATCGCCGGCCCGAACGGGCCTAGCGAGAGGCGGGCTCTAGCGCAGGACGAGCACCGGAATGTCGCTGTGGGTCACCACCTCGTTGGTTTGGCTGCCCAGCAGCACGCGGTTGACGCCGCGCCGGCCATGCGTCGCCATCACGATCAGGTCCGCATTCGACATCTTCGCCGCCTGAAGGATGCCCTCCGCCGGGTGCTGGTCGCCGACATGGCAGGTCTCGCAGGCGACACCCGCATCGCGGGCCAGACCGCAGGCCGCGTCGAGGATCGTCCGGGCATGATCTGACTCGTGCGCCTCATAGGCCTGAATCGCCTGCACCGCCTGTTTCGGTCGCTCCCGCGACATGTCCAGCGCCGACCACATCTCGGTCACCGTGACCACGACGATCTCGGCGCCGACGGCCTTGGCCAGCGCGACGCCGTGCTCCAGCGCCTTGCCGGCAAGCGGGCTGCCATCCGTTGCGATCAGGATTGTCTTGTACATTGGCTCTCCTCCATGCCGAACCGCGGGCCAATTGGCCCCGTTGCGTTTTTTCTCACTCGGCGGCCTTGCCGGGCACCATCCGCTCCGCTTCCTGGCCGAAGAAGACAGGCGCGCTGCGCAGCGCTTCGGGGCTGTGCAGGCCGATCTGCGCCATGGTCGAGCGCATTTCGGCGATCAGGATCTCCATGCATTGCGTCGTCGCGGCCTGACCGCCCGCCGCGCCCGCATAGGCAAAGCTGCGGCCCGCGAAAACCATATCCGCGCCAAGCGCCGTGCCCTTGACGATATCCTCGCCGCCGCGCACGCCGCCGTCGAAAAACACCGGAACGTTGTCGGGGGTCGCCGCGCGCACCGCGGGCAGCAGATCGACGGTCGCGGGTGAGGATTCGAGCTGTCGCCCGCCATGGTTCGACACCCAGACCGCGTCCGCCCCTTCGCGCACCGCGCGGGCGGCGTCCTCGCCGTTGGAAATGCCTTTGATCACCAGACGTCCCTGCCAGGCCTCGCGGATGCGCTTGAAGTCGTCCCAGGTGGTGCCGAACTTGTTGCGCTTGCCGGCAAAGGCGCCAACCTTCTGGGTGTTCTCGGATTTCGCGTAGGCGGCATAGTTCCGCATCAGCGGGGCGCCGGCCAGCAGGGTCTGGATGCTCCAGCGCGGATGCAGGGCCAGATCGGCGAGCAGCCTTGGCGTATAGCGCAGCGGCAGCTCGAACCCATCGCGGATCGAGGCGTTGCGGCGCGAGGGCGCGGGCACATCGACGGTCAGTACCAGCACATCGGTGCCGGCCTCGCGCGCGCGGTCGATCAGGCCAAAGGTGATCTCGTCGGATTTCGCGATATAGAGCTGGAACCAGAAGCACTCTTCCGCCGCCTCTGCCGCCGCTTCGATCGTGGTGGTGGCCATGGTGCTCAGCACGAAGGGCAGCCTGGCCTCTCGGGCGCTGCGCGCCAGCATCAGGTCGAGCCCGGGCCAGGCGACATTTGCCATGCCCAAAGGGGCGACCCCCAGCGGTGCGCTGTATTCTTGCCCGAAGAGCTTGACTTCGGTGCGGATATCGGCGCCGACCAGCCGGCGCGTGGCAAAGACCATCTCCTGAAGCGCGCGGCGGTTGCGATGCGTGCTGGCGCTGTCTCCGGCGCCCCCGGTCAGGTAATTATAGGCGAAACGCGGCATGCGTTGCCGCGCCCGCCTTTCGAGATCCGCGACATTGGCGATCCTGGCTCGAAACATTCTCCCCCCTTCGAAACGCGATCTGCTCGGGGCGAGCTTGGCGCAAAAGCCGCGCGCGCGCCAATATTCTGCGCCGGGGCGTTGGATAGTTAACAGATATGCATGACGCCCCATGCCCGGACGGAAAACGTCGGTCGCGACGGTGGACATCATATTCAGTACAATGGGAAACTGCCGGATCGTGGCTATGCATGCGCTCTGCCATATCCTGAAAGACACCATATGTATTTTACTCACCGTATGAACTGCCGCAGGCTCGCCACGTGTGCCCCGCCAGTCCGGCAGGGTGCAGAACAAGTCTGCCTGTCCGCGCGGTTTCCGTGTCCCCGGGGCAGGCGGTCGCAAGGGAGGTGACATGAAGGTCGGTGAGGCAATCGCAGAGATCCTGAAACGGGAGGGTATCGAGGTCGTGGCCGGATACCCGCTCAACCACATGCTCGAATACAGCGCCAAGGCGGATATCCGTCCGATCATCGTGCGTCAGGAACGGGTCGGGCTGCATATGGCCGACGCGATCTCGCGCATGACATCGGGCGAAAAAATCGGTGTCTTCGTCATGCAGCACGGCCCCGGCGCCGAGAACGCCTTTGGCGGCGTGGCGCAGGCTTATGGCGAATCCGTGCCGCTGCTGGTCATGCCCATGGGTTACGACCGCAAGGCCGCGCATGTGGAGCCGAATTTCAACTCGGTGACCAGCATGCGCTCGGTGACAAAGTCCGCCGAGCCGATCACCAGCGGCGCCGATGTGCCCGACATCATGCGCCGGGCGTTCTCGCGCCTGCGCAACGGCCGGGGCGGGCCAGTGCTGGTCGAGATCCCCAAGGATATCTGGCAGGAGGAAGTGCCCGAGCCGCTCGATTACGTGCCGGCCAAGATCGCGCGCTCGATGCCCGATCCGGCAGAGATCGAGGCGGCGGTGGATCTGCTGCTCTCGGCCGAGCGCCCGGTGATCTATGCGGGGCAGGGGGTGCATTACGCAAAGGCCTGGCCCGAGCTGAAAGAGTTCGTCGAGCTGTCGGGCATTCCGATCTGCACCAGCCTCGAGGGCAAAAGCGCCTTTCCCGAAACCCACGAGCTGGCGCTGGGGTCGGGCGGGGCCGCGATCCCGCGCACGGTGCGGCATTTCCTAGACCGCTCCGATGTGATCTTCGGTGTCGGGTGCAGCTTTACCAAGACCTCCTTCGGGGTGGCGATGCCGAGCGGCAAGAAAGTCATCCACAACACCAACGACGCCAACCATCTGGCCAAGGATATCCCGCTGGAGATCGGCCTGCTGGGCGACTCGCGGCTGACACTGACGGCGATGCTGGATGTCATGAAAGCCCGGCTCTCCGGCCCGCGTGACCGCAGCGCCGTGGTCGCGGAGATCAAGGAGGTGCATGAGGGCTGGCTGGCGGAATGGCTGCCCAAGCTTACCTCGGATGAGGCACCGCTCTCGCCCTACCGGGTGCTTTGGGATCTGCAAAAGACCGTGGATATGCCCAACACCATCATTACCCACGATGCCGGCAGCCCGCGCGACCAGCTCTCGCCCTTCTGGCAGAGCGAGACGCCGCTCAGCTATATCGGCTGGGGCAAGACCACGCAGCTCGGCTACGGGCTGGGACTTGCGATGGGGGCCAAGGTGGCCTGCCCGGACAAGCTCTGCATCAATGTGTGGGGCGATGCGGCCATCGGCTTTACCGGCATGGATTTCGAGACCTGTGTGCGCGAGCGCATCCCGATCATGTCGGTGCTTCTGAACAACTATTGCATGGCGCTGGAACTCGACGTGATGCCGGTCTCGACCGAGAAATTCCGTTCGACCGATATCAGCGGCAACTATGCCGACATGGCGACGGCCTTTGGCGGCTATGGCGAGCGGGTGACCCGGCCCGAGGATATCGTGCCGGCGATCCGGCGGGGCATCGAGAAGACGCAGCAGGGCATTCCGGTGCTGCTCGAGTTCATGACTTCGAAGGAAACGGTCACATCGCGCTACAAGGTGGAAGAGCTGACGATCTGAGGCAACCCGTTGCGCGGTGTGCTCCCCCCGCCGCGCAACCTGCTCTTCCCCGATCCGCCCGGCGTTCTGCGCCGGGCGGTTTTCTTGTGTTTGCGGGGATCAAGTGATCCATGTCGGTGGCTGCGGCTCGAACCATACCCGGCGCGGCTCCCATGGCAACTCTGGCAGGGACCGCGTCAGGAAACGGAAATCCTACCCTTCCCGCCGCGCAGCCCCCAGCCCCGCCAGCCTCCCGAACAGCACCGAGCGTCCCAGCCCGTGCTGCGGAAAGCCGCCATGGCTCTCGCCGGCGCAGAACAGCCCGGGGATTGGCGCGCCATCCAGGCCGATCACCCTTGCGCCTCCGTCGATCCGCAGCCCGGCGAGGCTGTCATGGATCATCGGCGTGGCCCAGGCGGCGTAAAACGGCGGGCGGGCGATCGGATAGCGTGGCTGGGGCTTGCCGAAATCCCGGTCCACCCCCTCGGCGACAAAGCAATTGTACCGCGCCACCGTCTCGGCGAGCGCCGCCCGGTCCAGCGGGGTGCTCTGATAGGGGTTGTCGAGATTGGCGACCAGCTCGCCCAGCGTCTCGCCTTTGGCGAAATAGCGCGGGTCCACATGCGGCGGCTCCGGGGTCCAGCCCTCACGCGCGACCGCATCGGCATCGAAGATTGCCCAGATCGGGCCGCCGCCGTCGGGTGCGCCCTCGCGCCTGCAATAGCCCATCGCGGCATCGAAAAACGCCTGATCCTCGTCCTCTTCGTTCCAGAACCGCTTGCCAGCCTGATTGACGAGGATGACGTTCTGCCAGTCGCTCACCGTCAGCCCGGTGGCGCCGGCGCGGGGGAAATGCGGGCTGTCAGTGCGGTATTTCAGCCGCTTGTAACCCCAGCGGCAGCCGATGTGATGGGTCTTGGCCATCACCAGACAGGTGCCCGCCGTCTGCGCCGCCGTGCCCCAGAGCGAGGCGCCATAGGCCATCGCCGCGATCTCGCCATCGCCGGTCTGCTGCGCCACCGGCGCGCCGACCTGCTGGTATTCCTCGGTCAGTCGCGGGTCGAAGATCCGCCGGAAGTTGACGTTGCCGGTGCTGCCGCCGGTGGCCAGCACGATGCCGCGCCGGGCGGTGATCGCAAAGGGGCCGTCCGGCGCGGTGCCTTCCACGATCTGCGGCTGACCCTCGGGCCCTGGCGCGATCCGCGTCATCCGGTGACCGAGCCGGAACACGACCCCCAGCCGCCGTGCGCTGCGCTCCAGCGCGCGGACCAGACCCGACCCGTTGCGCCCGCTTTCGCGCAGTGCGAGCTCTTCGGCGACCGGCCATTCCTCGCAGCGAAACACCCGGGGCACGCTTTGCGGTCCGACCGATTTCACATCGAGCTTGACCGCCGTGGGCGTGTCGATGAAGCGCACGCCATGCTCGGCGAGAAACTCATAGGTTTCAACGCTGTGATCCGCATAGGCGCGCACCAGATCGCGGTCGCAGAACCGGCTTTCGGGCAGATCGTGGCGCACCCAGTCGGCGAACACCGCATCCGGCGTGTCCTCGATCCCCAGCCGCGCCTGAAGCGCGTTGCCGCCGCCGAGATGGATATTGCCGCCGCTGACGATACCGCGCCCGCCGATATCGTCGCAAAGCTCGACCACCGTCACCGAGGCGCCCGCCGAGGCGGCGGCGACGGCGGCGGCAAGCCCCGCCGGGCCGGCGCCGATCACGGCCACATCGGTCTGTGTGTCGGGGGTGGGCGCGTGGTCTGACATGGCTGAGGGTCCGGTGATTGTCTTCAGATGCGTATGTCCGAAGCGCTGCTGCCCGCCGGAGGGCGGGCACGACTCGGGACAGGGTCATGAGACAACCATGCCGGGATCCGGCAAAATACTGATTTTGTTTGTCTTGATACGCCGGTGCTATGTTAACTGGGGCCACGTCGCTGACGGGATGGTGCGCGCAGGGAAAAAGCGCATCGCGCAGTCAGGTTTCATATGAGTGCCATATGAAAGTATTGTAGGTTCGTATTTTACATTGATTTGGGATTTGGGTCACCGTGACGAACGGGGAGCTTCGAGCGAACCGGAGCATTTGCCGCCAAGCCCGGCTTACGGGCGGGTCCGTGCAATAGCGCAAGCAGATGGGAGGAGAAACGTCTGCGACCGCGAACATGCCATTTCGTTCGGTACCCCGGCACATCGCCGATAGAAGAGATCCAGGGAGGATATCATGAAACGACTGATTGCAAGCGTTGCCGCCGTTGCGACGCTTTTGCTGCCGGGCCTTGCGAGCGCCGATGAGTGGCCGTCGCGGCCGCCGACCATCATCGTGCCCTATTCCGCGGGCGGCAGCTCCGACACGATGGCCCGCGCCGTGGCGCAGTTTCTCAGCGAGAAATTCGGCCAGCAGTTCATCATCGAGAACCGTGGCGGTGCCGGTGGCAGCATCGGCGCGTCCGCCGCGGCCAAGGCCGATCCAGATGGCTATACCTTCCTGTTCGCGCCGACTGGCGTGGCGGTGATCAACAAGATGGTCTACGGCAATCTCGACTACGATTTCGAAGAAGCCTTTGTGCCGGTGATCCGGCTCAACAAGAGCGCCATGGTCTTCGTCGCGAACCCCGAGGCCGAGGCCAATACATTTGCCGAGTTCGTCGAGTTGGCGCGGGCCGAGCCCGGTCAGCTCAACGTGGGCATTCCGGGCATCGGCAGCACGCCCCATATGCTGCTGGCCGAGACTGCCCGGCGGCTCGACCTCGAAGTGAACGTGATCCCCTACAAGGGCGGCGGGCCGCTTTCGAACGATCTGGTCGCGGGTCAGCTCATGTATGGTGTCGACGGCTTGCAGGGGTACACCTCGCAGCTTTCCACGGAGACGCTCAAGGCGCTTGCCGTGGGCACCGAGGACCGCATGTCGCTGTTCCCGGACGTTCCGGCGCTGAACGAGACCGGCGTGGAGGAGTTCGCCGATTTCGGAACCTCGGGGCTTCAGTCGATCTGGGCACCAGCCGGCACGCCGGACGAGATCATCGCCAGCATGAACGGCGCGATCAACGAGTATCTCGATGGCGAGGCGGGCAAGAAGCTGCTGAGCTCGATGGCGATGGATCCGGTCGGGGGCAGCCCCGAGGATCTTGCGGCGGCGGTCGACTCGCTGACCGCGCTCTGGGGCCCGGTGGTCGAGCAGCTGAACATCAGGAAAGACTGAGCGGCGGCTCCGGTCGTGACGCCTGCTGCCCGCCGCATCCATGGCGGGCAGCACCCGGCGTGCGGCGGAACGTACAGGTTCGGATAGGGAGGAAATTCGCATCATGCAGGAAGTAAGAGTCAATAAAACGGTCGGGGCAGGGCTGGTTTTCATCGCCTTCGCAATCGCGTTCGCCTTTGGCGCGCTACAGCTCGATCTCGGAACGCTGAGCCAGCTCGGGCCGGGGTATTTCCCCTTCGCGATGGCGATGCTTCTGCTTATCCTTGGCGTCGTCAGCCTGGTCGAGGGGCTGCGCAAGCCGGACGTCTCGACCGTGACGATCCCCTGGCGCCCGATCATCATGATCGTCGTGGCGCTGCTGTTCTTCGGGTCGACGATCCGGGGCCTCGGCCTGATGCCGACGCTGTTCCTGACCATCTTCGCCGCCGCCATGGCCGACAAGCGCAACACGCTGCTCTCGGCCACCTGCCTGAGCGCGGTCATGTCGGTCTTTTCCTGGCTGGTGTTCAAGGTCGGGCTCGGCGCCGTCGTGCCGACCTTCGGGCCTTGGCTCGTGAGCTATTGAGCGAGAGACCATCATGGAGCTTTTCCAACATCTCGAACTCGGTCTGAGCGTCGCGCTTGCGAGCCAGAACATCATGTATTGCTTTCTCGGTGTGCTGATGGGCACCCTGATCGGGGTCCTGCCGGGCATCGGGCCTGTGGCGACCATCGCGCTGCTGCTGCCGATCACCTACGGTGTGCCGCCGGAATCCGCGCTGGTGCTGCTGGCGGGCATCTATTACGGCGCGCAATATGGCGGCTCGACCACCGCGATCCTGCTCAGCCTGCCGGGCGAGTCCTCGGCGGCGGTGACGGTGCTCGACGGCTACCAGATGGCCCAGCAGGGCCGCGCCGGGGCGGCGCTCGCCACGGCGGCGCTTGGGTCGTTCTTTGCCGGCACGGTCGCCACCTTCGTCATCGCACTGGCCTCGCCGCCGCTGACCAAGCTGGCGATGAGCTTCGGCTCGGCGGAGTATTTCTCGCTCATGGTGCTGGGGCTTTTGGGCGCGGTGTCGCTGGCCTCCGGCTCGGTGCTGCGGGCGATCACCATGGCGGTGCTCGGCATTCTGCTCGGGCTGGTGGGGCAGGATGTCTATACCGGCGTCACCCGCATGACCATGGATATCCCCGAGCTGATGGACGGGGTGTCCTTCTCGGCGCTGGCCATGGGGATCTTTGGTCTGGGCGAAGTCGTGCGCAACCTGCGCTCGCCCGAAGAGCGCACCGTCACCAAGAGCAGCATCGGCCGGCTGATGCTGAGCTGGCAGGAGATCAAGCAGATCGCCATGCCGGTGGTGCGCGGCACAGGCATCGGCTCTGTGCTGGGCGTGCTGCCGGGCGGCGGGTCGCTGCTCTCCTCCTTCGTCTCCTACACCACCGAGCGCAAGATGGCGAAAGACCCGTCTCGCTTCGGCAAGGGGGCGATCGAGGGTGTCGCGGGGCCGGAGAGCGCCAACAATGCCGGCGCGCAGACCTCCTTCATCCCGATGCTGACGCTGGGCATCCCGTCGAACCCGGTGATGGCGATGATGATCGGCGCGCTGATCATCCAGGGCATCACCCCCGGCCCCAATGTCATCAACGAGCGACCCGAGCTGTTCTGGGGCGTCATCGCCTCAATGTGGCTCGGCAACCTGATGCTGGTGGTGCTGAACCTGCCGCTGATCGGGGTCTGGGTGCGCCTGCTGACGGTGCCCTACCGGTTCCTGTTCCCGGCCATCGTCGGCTTCTGCTGCATCGGGGTGTTCAGCGTGACCAATAGCGGCTTCGGCCTCTACGTCCTTCTGGTGGCCTTCATCTTCGGCTTCATCGTCTGGGAACTGGACTGCGAACCGGCGCCGTTGCTGCTCGGCTTCCTGCTCGGGCCGATGCTCGAGGAGAATTTCCGCCGCGCGATGCTTCTGGCGCATGGCGAGATCGGCACCTTCGTGGTGCGTCCGATCTCGGCGGGGATCCTGCTGGTGGCACTGGTGATGATCCTGATCGTCGCGCTGCCGAATGTGCGGAAATCGCGCAACGAGGTGTTTGTCGAATGATCGGCAGGCCTCACGCATCGCCGGAGCCCGGCGGTGCGTAACACCAAAACCGAAGACCGGCTCTGTGCCCGCCCGCTGCGGGTGCATCTGGTCGACCGGCCCAACACGCGGGCCCTGCTGTCCGGGCGTCTTTCGGCGCCCGGGCTGAAGCTTGAGTTCTGCCACGCCAGCACGCCACCGCAGGGCTTTCGTCGGATGGTGCGCGAGGGCGCTTACGATATCTCCGAGCTGCCGCTGATGACCTTTCTTCAGGCCCGCGCGATGGGGCGTCCGCTGACATTGCTGCCGGCGGTGGTCATGGGGCGGTTCCAGCACCGCTTTCTCGCCGCCCGCGCGGACGAGCGCTGGGGCCCGGAAGCGCTGCGCGGCAAACGCATCGCCGCACGCTCCTATTCGGTGACCACCGTGACGCTGGTACGGGCGATCCTCTGGCATCAATACGGCATCGCCCCCGAGGAGCTGCACTGGCTCTGCACCGACGACTCTCATGTGGACGGGATCTGCGACCCGCCGCATGTGCAGCGTCTAGACGCCGAGGGGCGCAGTCTGGAAGAGCTGCTGCTCGATGGCACCGTCGATGCGGCGGTGCTGGGCCGCGAGATCACCCATCCCGGGCTGCGCTGCGTGATCGCCGATCCCGACGCGGCGGCGCGGGACTGGGTCGCGCGCACCGGTGTCATGCAGATCAACCACATCGTTGCGGCGGATGAGGAACTGGTCTCGCGGTATCCCGAGGCGGTGCGGCAGGTCTGGCAGATGCTGGGCGAGGCGGCCCGCGCGACGCCGCGGTCGGAGTTGGGATATGACGTGGCGCCCTTCGGGCTGGAGGCAAACCGCAAGAGCCTTGAATTCGCACTGGACTGCGCCTTCGAGCAGGGGCTGACGCCGGGTCGGCTGGAGCTGGAGACGCTCATTCACCCGGCGCTGCGGGATCTGGTCTGATGCCTGCGGAAGACCGTTACGAGGTGATCGTCGTGGGCGGCGGCGGCGCGGGGCTCGCGGCGGCCACGGCGGCGGCGCAAAGCGGGTGCAAGACGCTTCTGGTGGAGCGGCGCCCGGCGCTTGGGGGCACCACTGCCATCTCGACCGGGCTGGTCAGTGCGGCGGGCACGTGGTCGCAGCGTTGCGCGGGCATCGCCGACGATACGCCGGAGCGGCATTGCGACGACATGCTGACCGCCGGTCAGGCGCAGGCCGAGCGCAACAGTACCACGCTCACCCGCCTGCTGGCCGAGGAGGCGCCCGCCACCGTCGACTGGCTGGCCGGTCTGGGCGTGACCTTTGGCGGGCCGTTCCCCAGCCCCGGCGCCAGTCGCGACCGGATGCTGGTGCCCTTGCCCAATGCAGGTTCTTATATCTTTCACCTCGCCCGCGCCTTCCGGCGCGCGGGGGGCGTGTTGCGTCTGGGCGCGGCGGTCGACGACCTGATCGTCGAAGAGGGCCGCGTGACCGGGGTCGTGTCCGGTAGCAGACGCATCACCGCCACACGCGGGATCATTCTCGCCTCGGGCGATTTCTCCGCCCACAAGGCGCTGCGCCACGCCCACCTGCCGCAATACGATGCCATGCCCGCGATCAACCCGCACAGCGTCGGCACCGGGTTCGAGCTGGGCCTGAAGCTGGGCGGCGAGATTCTCAACGGCGACATCGTGCGTGCGGGTCAGCTGCGTTTCCCGCCGCCGGAGGGCCAGGGCAGTCTGGTCACACGCCTGCCGCCGCATCGCTGGCTGGCCGAGCCGATGCGGCTGGCGCTGAAACACCTGCCGAAAGCGCTGCTGAAGCCGGTGACCATGCCGTTTCTCGCCACTTACCTGACACCGGACGCGGCGCTTTTCCGGCAGGGCGCGATCCTGCTCAATGCCGCAGGCGAGCGCTTTACTGACGAGACAAAGGCGCCGGGCCTCGCGGTGTCGCGGCAGCCGAAGGGCCAGGCGCATATCGTCTTCGATGCCCACATCGCCGCGCATTTCGACACCCCGCCCAATGCGATTTGCAGCGCGCCGGGCGTTGCGCACGCCTATCTGCGCGACTTTCGCCGTTATCGCCCGGATCTGGTCACGTCCGCCGCTTCGCCCGAGGCGCTGGCACAGGCGCTGGGGATGCCGCCCGAGCGGCTCTCGGCCTCGCTCCCCGAAGGCTGGGCGCCAGGGCCGCTCTATGCGCTGGGTCCGGTGCGCCCGGCGATCTCCACCACCATGGGCGGGCTGCGGGTGGACGAGAACCTGCGCGTGCTGCGTGCCGGTGGCGCGGTGGTTCCCGGGCTCTATGCCGCCGGCTCGGTGGGCTATGGCGGGCTGGTGATCGTCGGGCAGGGCAACAATTTGGGCTGGGCCTTCACCGCGGGGCGACGCGCCGGGCTGAACGTGGCAAGAGACCAACGGAATATCTGACACGTATCATTCGGGACAAATTTCGTATTATCAAACCATTCACGAATGAACTTAGGTGAGGACACGCACGGCGCGGCAGAGGAGCGCGCCGTGCGGAAGATATAGGGAGGAGTGCCGGAATGGCGGAGAGCGAGTATCGTGCGCGGCTGCTGATCGGCGGCGAACTGGTCGAGGCTGCGGACGGGCGCTGGATGGAGAGTTACGATCCCACCACCGGTGCGGTGCTGGGCTATGCCGCCCGCGCCGGGGCCGCCGATGTCGAGGCTGCGGTGGCGGCGGCGCAACAGGCCGGGCCGGGCTGGGCCGGGATGTCGATGGACGGGCGCATCGGCTATCTGCGCAAGCTGGCGGCGGCGATCCGTGCCCGCGCCGAGGAAATCGCCGATCTCGACGCGCGCGACACCGGCAACCTGCGCAAGCCGATGCTGGGCGATGCGCTGCGCGCCGCCGACCGGCTGGAATATTACGCGGGCCTTGGCCACGCGGTGCAGGGCGCCAGCTACCCGGCCACCCCCGGCCATCTGCATTTCTCGACCCGCGAACCCTTCGGCGTGGTGGCGCGCATCGTCGCCTTCAACCACCCGTTCTTTTTCCTTGCCTCGCGCATCGCCGCGCCCTTGGTGATGGGCAACACCGTGGTGGCGAAATCTCCCGATCAGGCGCCGCTCACCGGGCAGATCCTGGGCGAGATCTGCCGCGAGGTGATGCCTGCCGGAGTGGTCAATATCCTCAGCGGATCGGGGGCCGAGGCCGGCGACGCGCTGGTCGTGCATCCGGAGGTGAAACGCATCGGGTTCATCGGTTCGGTCGGCACCGCGCAGCGCATCAGCGCGCGGGCCGCCGGTGCCGGGATCAAATGCGTGACCCACGAGCTGGGCGGCAAGAACATGATGATCGTGATGCCCGATGCCGATACCGACAAGGCGGCAAAGCTCGCGGTCGACGGGATGAATTTCCAGTGGCAGGGCCAGTCCTGCGGTTCGACCAGCCTGCTGGCGGTGCATGACGCGATCTATGACGAGGTGATGGAGAAGGTTCGCGCGCGGATGGCCCAGATCCGCGTCGGCGATCCGTTCGACGCGGGCGCGGGCATGGGGCCGCTCATCAGCCAGGCGCATTTCGACAAGGTCTCGGGCGCCATCGCCAAGGGCCGCGAGTCCGGCGCAACGCTGCTTTGCGGCGGCGGGCGTCCGGAGGGCGCGGATTTCGCGGAGGGCTACTGGATCGAACCGACGCTCTTCGGCGACGTGCCAACGGACTCGGCGCTGGCCACCGAGGAGATCTTTGGCCCCGTGCTTTCGGCGCTGCGCTGGAGCGATCCGGCACAGATCGCCGCCATCGACGCCGCCTCGCCGCTGGGGCTGACGGCGGCGGTGGTCGGACAGGATATCGACCGGGCGCTCGCCTTCGCGCGGCATCTGCGCGTGGGCTACGTCTATGTGAACTGCGTCGGTCCGCATTATGTCGGCGTGCCCTATGGCGGGCTCAAGAACAGCGGCGTCGGGCGTGAGGAAGGGCTGGAAGAAATGCTGAGCTATACCGAGACGAAATCCTTCAACATTGCGGTTCCGGGGCTGGGCGCATGAACGATACGCCGAAACACCCCCCGCAGCTCCGCTATCCCGCGAAACAGGTCGGTGACGGGCTTTACGGTTCGGACCATGTGGTCGATCTGCTGGAGCGGATGGGCACTGAATATGTGTTCATCAATCCCGGATCGAGCTTTCGCGGCATCCATGACTCGCTGGTGAATTACAACGGCAACCGCGATCCCGAGATCTGCCTTGTCACCCATGAGATGATCGCCATCGCCATGGCGCATGGCTACTGGAAGGCGACGCGCAAACCGGCAGTGGCGATCCTGCACAACCTCGTGGGGCTGATGAGCGGCTCCATGGCGATCTTCAACGCCTTCTGCGATCAGGTGCCGCTGCTGATCCTCGGCGGCAGCGGCCCCGCCGACCCCGAGCAGCGGCGCTTTATCGACTGGGCGCATTCGGCCAACACGCAGGGCGATCTGGTCCGGCCTTACGTGAAATGGACCGACGAACCGCCGACCATCGCGGCGACACTCGAGTCCATGCTGACCGCGCGCCGCAAGGCGCTGACGGCGCCGATGGGTCCGACCTATGTCTCCATCGACGCGGGCCATCAGGAGCAGCGCGCTGACGATCTGGTGCTGCCCGATCCGGAGCTGCCGCGCTATCAGGCGCCGCACGCGGTCTATCCGCATCCCGAGCTGGTGAGACAGGCCGCCGACCTGCTGCTGGGCGCCGAGCTTCCGCTGATCATCGGCGGCCAGTTCGGCACCGAGGCACGGGTCACCCCGCCGCTGGCGCGGCTGGTGGAGCTGCTGGGCGCGGCCTATATCGACGATCGGTCGATTGTCTGTCTGGCGACGGATCATCCGCAGAACCTCAGCGGCGACCGCGAGATTCGCAGCCGCGCCGATGTGCTGCTCTGCCTCGATTGCCGGGATGTGACAGCGGCGACCGGCGGTTACGGTGCCAAGCGCAGCGGCATTATGGGGGTGGGCAGCGCCGCCGATGAGGCCAAGGTCATCGACGTGTCGCTGAATGATCATTTCGGCAATTCCTGGTCGCGCTTCGGCGGTCCGACCGCGCCGAGCGACCTGCATCTGCTCTCCGATCCGTTCCTGACGCTGGAGGCGCTGGTGACCGAGGTCGAGGCGCGCCTGACGCCGGAAGTTGCTGCCACCGCAGAGACAAGGCGCGCGGAGCTTGCCACCCGCAAGACCGCGCTCACCGAAAAGCGCGCCAAGGCGCTGGAGAGCCGCTGGTCGGAAAGCCCGATCCCGCTCTCGCGGGTGACGCAGGAGGTCTATCAGGCGGTCAAGCAGGACGACTGGTGTCTGGTCGTGCGCAATCACCGCACCTGGCCCGAGGGATACTGGAAATTCGACCATGCCGGTCAGTATCTGGGCGGCGACGGCGGCGGTGGCGTCGGCTATGGCGCGGGCGCTGCCGTGGGCGCGGCGCTGGGGCTCAAGGGCAGCGGCAAGCTGCCGGTTGCGATGATCGGCGACGGCGATTTCATGATGACCCCCGGTGCGCTCTGGAGCGCCATGCATCACGAGGTGCCGCTGCTGCTGGTGCTGCTCAACAACCGCTCCTGGGGCAATGACGAGCTGCACCAGCGCGAGATCGCGCATCAGCGCGGCCGCTCCGCCGCCACCGCCCATATCGGCCAGACCACCCGCGACCCCGATGTCGATCTGACCTCGCTCGCGCGCAGCTTCGGCGCCTTTGCGGCGGGGCCGGTGGAGGAGGGCGCGCGGCTGGCGGAGGTGCTGGCCGAAGCGGCGGAACATGTCCGCAAGGGCGGGCTTGCGGTGGTCGAAGTGATCACCGCGCTGGAATGACGAGGAGGACACCCATGCTGGAAGCATTGCATCATATCGGCGGCGACTGGCGCCCCGCTTCGGGCTGGCACGAGCGCCGCGATCCCGCGACCGGCGCGTTGGTCGGGCGGTTCGCCGACGGTGGCGTGGCCGAGCTGGACGCGGCGGTCGATGCTGCGCGCGTGGCCTTCGACACCGGCGCCTGGGCGCAATCGCCGCGCCTGCGCCAGACGGTGCTGCTGGCCTGGGCCGACGCGCTGGAGCGCGACGCCGATACGCTCGGCACGCTGCTGTCGCAGGAAAACGGCAAGGTGCTGGGGCAGGCGCGCAACGAGGTGGTGAAGACCGCCAGCGTGATCCGCTACTATGCCGGGCTGGCGCGCGCCTCGACCGGCGGGCTGGTCGAGATGGCACCGGGCGAGTTCGCCTCGATGCTGCGCGAGCCCATCGGCGTGGTCGGCATCATCGTGCCGTGGAACGCGCCGGTCTCGCTCATGGCACGCTCGCTGGCCCCGGCGCTGGCTGCCGGGTGCAGCGCGGTGATCAAGCCCGCCGCGCAGACTTCGCTGATTTCGGCGGCAGTGCTGAAACGGCTGACCGATATCGCGGCGCTGCCGGCGGGCATCGTCAATATGATCATGGAAAGCGGCCACGCGGCGGCGCAGCGCATGGTGGCGCATCCGGATGTGGAGATGATCAGCTTCACCGGCTCGACCGCCATCGGCAAGCGCATCATGGCGGCGGCCTCCGAGACGCTGAAACGGGTGTCGCTGGAGCTGGGTGGCAAATCCTGCTGCATCGTTTTCGAGGATGCCGATATCGCCGATATCGCGCCCAAGCTGGTGGGCGCTGCGATTGCCATTTCAGGGCAGCAATGCGTGGCGGCGCGGCGCATCCTCGTCCATGGGTCGCGCTATGACGAGATGAAGGCCGCGCTGACGGCGGCGGTGGGCAAGATCGTGGTCGCGGGCGGCATGGAAAAGGGCGCGCAGATGGGGCCGATGATCGACCTCGCGGCGCGCGACACGGTGCATGCGCGCATTCAGGAGGCGCTGGCCTCCAGCGCCGAGGTGATCGTGCCGGGCGGCGTGCCCGACGATGCCCGCCGCGACGGGGCCTTTCTGCTGCCGAGCCTGGTGGCGCATAACGACACCGGCGCGTTCTTTTGCCAGGAAGAGATATTCGGCCCCTTCATCGTGCTGGAACGGTTCGAGACCGAGGCCGAGGCGGTGGCCATGGCCAATCACACGAGTTTTGGCCTGTCGGCCAGCGTCTGGACCCGCGACGGCGCGCGTGGCTTCCGCGTCGCGCGGGCGCTGCGTGACGGGGTGGTCTGGCTGAACGATCACGGCAAGCTCAATGCCGAGGCCGAGGCGGGCGGCTACCGTCAGAGCGGGCTGGGCCGGCTCTATGGCCATGAGGGGCTGCACGACTTCCAGGAGCTGAAACAGGTCTATCAGAATGTCGGCGTCGCGGGCGCCGGCTGAGCTCAGGGCAGGATTGGCACGTCAGAGGATGTCAGGCAGGCGGGCGTCAGTTCGCTGAGCCGGGTCGCGCCGACCAGCGCCATGGTGGCCGCGATCTCCTGGGCGAGCAGGGCAAGAAGCTGGCGCACCCCGGCCTCGCCACCGGCGGCCAGCGCCAGCCCCTGAAGCTTGCCCAGTCCCACCGCCGAGGCGCCGAGCGCCAGCGCCTTCACCACATCGCTGCCCCGTGTCACGCCGCTGTCGAAGAGGATCTCGGCGCGGCCATTGACGGCGGCGGCGATGCGTCCCAGTTGCGCCAATGCCGAGGGCGCGTGATCGAGCTGCCGCCCGCCATGGTTCGAAACATAGATCGCATCCGCACCCAGCTCTACGCCGCGCAGCGCGTCCTCGACGCTCATGATGCCCTTGAGCGCGATGGGCAGGCGTGTCATCTCGCGCAGCTTGGGCAGGATCTCCCAGCTCACGGCGGCCTGATAGGCGGCGCGGGTGGCGTCGGGCGTGTTGGGCAGCGCGGCGCGATCGGGGGCGCGGCGCGAGGAAAAGCCGTTGGCGATGTCGCGCTCGCGGCGGCCATAGACCGGGGAGTCCACGGTCAGCGCGATGCCGAAGAACCCCGCCGCCTCGGCCCGTTTCAGCGTGTCGGCGAGCCAGGCTTCATCGCCGCGAATGTAGAGCTGGAAGAGCAGGGGACCGCCGGCCTCCGCCGCCACCGCCTCAAAGCTCGGTTTCGACAGGATGCCGGTGCAGGCGGTTGTGCCTGCCGCCACCGCCGCCCGCGCCGAAGCCGTGGCGCCCTCGGGGTGCAGCAGATCGAGCGAACCGATGGCGGTGGGAAAGATCGGCAGGGCGAGCTTGCGGCCCATGACGGTGGTCGACAGATCGACCTGCCGAACGTCGCGCAGCGCCCCCGGCATCAGGGCGATCCGCTCGAAATCGGCCGCGTTGCGGCGCAGCGTGGTCTCGCTCTCGGCCCCGCCCATCAGGTAATCCCAATGCGCCTGGGGAAGCCTGTCGCGCGCGGCTTGTGAAAGGGCGGCCAGCGTCGGCCAGTCGGATGTGTCTGCCATGGAAAATCCTCCGTAGCAGAACCGTAACGATAGGATTCATGTTGAAAACTATCGGCTCAGTCTTGAAGAATATCCGGGGAGTATAAGGGAGGGGATCATGGAGCTTCGCCATTTGCGGTATTTCGTTGCCGTGGCCGAAGAGGAGCACATCACGCGCGCGGCGCAGCGTCTGGGCATCCAGCAGCCGCCGCTGAGCCAGCAGATCCAGTCGCTGGAACGCGAGATCGGCGTGCAGCTGCTTCAGCGCAATCCGCGCAGCGTCAAGCTCAACGCGGCGGGCCGGGTGTTCCTGAACGAGGCGCGCAAGGTGCTGTCGGCCGCCGACAACGCGGTACGGCGGGTGCAGGAATTCGACATGGGCAAGGAGGGCAATATCCGTGTCGGCCTGACGAATTCGTCGTCGCTGCACAAGAAGGCGCTGGAGATCATCCGCACCTGCCGTTCGGAATACCCGCTGATCGACTTCAAGATCGAGGAGGGCAACAACCACGATCTGCTGGTGGCGCTGGAGCAGGAGATGATCGACGCGGCCTTTCTGCGCGTCGATCCCGAGGGGTCGGAGACCGTGGCCTTCATGGGCATCGATATGGAGGATCTGGTGGTGGCGCTGCCGCTGGGCTCGCCCTTTGCGGATCACGAGGAGATTGCGCTCGCGGATCTGCGCGAGCAGAGTTTCATCCGTTACGGGCAGGGGGTCTCGCTCAGCATCTGGCCGCATATCGAGGCGCATTGCGAGCAGGCCGGCTTCCACCCGAGGATTTCCGAGGAGACGATCCGTATTCTGCCCGCCGTTCACCTCGTCGCGGCGGGGTTCGGGGTGACCCTGCTGCCGAAATCGCTGGAGACGGTGGGCTCGACGCAGCTTGCCTTCCGGCCCCTGCGCCAGCAGGACCGGCTGCGGGTGCCCTTGTCGCTGGCCTACCGGCGGCATGCCGATGCGCAGGCGATCCGCCGCTTCGTGCGGGTGGCGGCGCAGTTGTCCTCGATCTGAATATCGCCGGGATATGAGAGCGGACATCCGGAGTCTTTTTCCCGCGCGGCGAACTCCTCTAGGCTTGTCGGGCTGAGTTTCCGCAGGAGTGCCCGCATCGGATGAGTGCGATCCTTTTTGTCAAATTGCGGCCGGCGCCGGACTGGGAGGCGAGATTCAAGACCTGGTGCGAGACCGAGCATATTCCCGACCGCATGGCGGTGCCGGGGTTTCTTGGCGCGCAGCGTTACCATTCGGTCGATGATTACGGCTGTCTTGTGCTCTACGAGATGGCCGATCTCGATGCGCTGCGCACGCCGGAATTCGAGCGGCTCATGGTCGAGCCGAGCGACGAGACAAAATGGATGATCCGCCACCTGACCACGGTCAGCCGGTTTCTCGGTACCGAGATCGGGCAGATGGGCGAGCCTGACCCGGCGGCGAAATACCTGCACTGCGAGGCCCATGACGTGGCCGAAGGCGACAGCGATGTTTTTGCCGAATGGCTTTCTGAGGAACGGCTGCCGCAGATGGCGGACAGCGTCGGGTGGAGCGGGGCGCGGCAGTACCGGCTGAAGGCCTCGGATCCCGGGCGTCATACGCGGCTGGTCATTCATTATGCGACAGGGCCGAAAGCGCCGTTGATGTCCGGCAGCGGAGAGGGCTCTCCGTGGCGGGGCTCCGTGCTTCAGATGAGCTTTTCGCGGTTCGGCGAGGCGTTTCGGGCCGAGCGGTCCAGGCGGCGCCGGATGCGGGGGGCGTCCTAGGGCGGTGGGCAGATTGCCCACCCTACGAGCGGTTTCCGGGTCGGCCTTGCCATCGCCGGCCCGCGGGTTGGCGAACCACCCGCTGAACCTATTAATTTATCCTGGCCAAGTCCGAAAGACCGCGACACGCAGCGCAGATGTCGACAAATCGCCAGCCCAAGGGGGCGGGCCGGCGATGGCAAGGCGGCGCGAAGCGCCTTGATTCCTTGCCACAACAACCCACCACCGTAGGGTGGGCAATCTGCCCACCGCTATCAATGAAAAAACCTACTCCGCCGCCTCACCGCTTTTCCGGTTCCAGCGGATCGACGACCAGAGCGACAGCCCGATCAGCGCGGTGCCCGCCAGCCCGGTGATGACCTCTGGGATATGCACCAGAGATTGCGCATACATCACAATGGACAGCGCGATGATCGCGTAAAAGGCGCCGTGTTCGAGATAGCGGTACTCGGCCAGCGTGCCCTTTTCGACCAGCATGATGGTCATGGTGCGCACATACATGGCACCGATCCCCAGCCCGATGGCGATCACGAACAGATCCTGGCTGATGGCAAAGGCGCCGATCACGCCGTCGAAGGAAAACGATGCGTCGAGCACTTCCAGATAGAGGAAGGCGCCCAGCCCGCCGCCGGCCGCTGCGCGCGTCGTCTGAGTGCGGTCGAGCATGCCGCCCAGAACCTCGACCAGCAGGAAGGTGAGCAGGCCCCAGATCGCCGCCGGCAGGAAGATCGCCGCGCGCGCGGGTTCGAGAAACTGGGTAAAGCCGAAGACCAGCAGCAGCACGAAGGCGATCTCGATGCCGCGAATGCTCGCGACGCTGGTCACCCGCTGTTCGAGCCAGTGCACCCAGTGCACATCCTTCTCGTGATCGACGAAAAAGCTCAGCCCCACCATCATCAGGAAGGTGCCGCCAAAGGCTGCGATGGGCAGATGCGCGTCATGCATGATGCGGGCGTATTCGGCGGGCTCCGAGGCGGCGAGCACGAGCGCCTGCCAGGGTCCGATCTTGGCGGCGATCACCACGATCAGCAGCGGGAACACGATGCGCATGCCGAACACCGCGATCAGGATGCCCCAGGTCAGAAACCGGCGCTGCCATTTCGGATCCATGGTCTTGAGCTTGTTGGCGTTGACGATGGCGTTGTCGAAGGAGAGCGAGATCTCCAGGATCGCCAGCACGCAGCAGATGAAGAAGATCGTGAGCATGCCGCTCACGGTGCCGGTCTTCTGCCATCCGAGCGCGCCGCCAAGCACGAGGCCGGCGGCGGTGACGACAATGGGCCAGAAGAAATAGCGCAAGAGGCTGGTCTGCGACGCCGCCCCTGCGGCATCCGCGGAGTGCGAGGACGTTTTGGTGGTCATAGGAATATGTCCGGTCGGCGGCTTTGGAAACGGCGGCGCCGACATCACGAAAGCGCCGACACTTTCGCCAGAGGGGCCCGGTCGCCGATTCTGGATCGCGTCCCACATAGGGGCTGCGATGGTCACGTCTTAGAAGGTCTCATCCGCTCCTTTCCAGTCGGGTTTCGCATTCCCCTGCGATGCGTGGCGCAGATGCGGCATATTGCGCACAGATGCGCCGCGCGCAGGGTAGAGTGATATCGTCGGCCCGCGCCGGCAAGATACCTGTTGGCGCGGGCGAGGCGCGTCAGCCCGCCTGCCCGGGCACCCGATCTCCGAAAGCTTCATAGCCGCGGTAGCGGCCCTTGCCGAACCAGTCGTGACGGGTCATCCGCTCGCGGAAATCGGTATCGCGCGCGGCGGCGCGTTCGGGCGAGCTCAGCGCGTCGGGCGAGGCCAGATAGTGGATCGCCAGCCGTGTGTAGGTCTCCGGCTCCGAGATCGGCAGCGTAAAGCGCCGCACCGCCAGCCAGTCGTCGCAGCCCAT
This sequence comes from Salipiger abyssi, assembly GCF_001975705.1. NCBI lineage: Bacteria > Pseudomonadati > Pseudomonadota > Alphaproteobacteria > Rhodobacterales > Roseobacteraceae > Salipiger > Salipiger abyssi. The sequence goes on along the minus strand of NZ_CP015091.1, from coordinate 17,471 downwards.
CAGAAGCGGGATGTGATCCTCGACCATCCAGGCGTCGAACTCCTCCTCATCCTTTTCGGGCACGTTGAACATCGCGGTGAAGATCAGCGGCGCTGTGATCGCCGCCTCCAGATCGCCATGCCGTCCCAGTTCCTTGCCGATATAGCGGGTGAAGTTGCTGACATGCGACAGCATCCACTTGGTCTCGTCGCTGGGATCGGTCTTGATCACCTCGTATTCCGGCGTCTTCAGCACTTCGGTCGAGCGCATATCGTAGACCACGAGATAATCGCCGGCATTGTCGCTCGCGCGGTAGCGCTGCACCCCGTGCCAGCCGTCGAGCACCATGCGCACCGGAATATGATCGGTGTCGTACCAGGTGTTGAAGCGATCCTCCCAGGAGGGATCGGGGGTCATCTCGGAAAAGAGAACGGTCGGGCCGATCATGCCGTCACCCCGCTTTCCGCGTGGAAATAGGCAAGCGCCGCGTCGGCCACCTCGACATCCTCGATTGCGGTGCCCGAGCTGATCCCGATGCCGCCGACGATTTCGCCGTCGGAGGTCACCGGAAGGCCGCCGCCAATGATGCTGAAATGCCCGCCATTGGTGATGTGGATGCCAAAGGTCGGCTGCCCGGGCTGGCAGAGATTGCCATAGACCTGGGTCGGTTTGCGGGCGCAGGCGGCGGTGAACGCCTTGTCGATGGCAATGGAGATGCTCGAAATCTTGCCGCCGTCCATCCGGTCGAAGGAGATCAGATGCCCGGCGGTGTCGCACACGGCGATGCACATCGGAATGCCCATTTCCTCGGATTTCCGGCGTGCGCCTTCGATCAGGATCTTCGCCTCGGCGATTGAGAGTGTTTTTGTGGTCAGCATTGTGTCCTCCGGCGGTCAGGGCGCGGTGAGATCGGTGGTGTCGAGATAGGCCTGAAGCGCGGTCAGCGCCTCGCCCGTCAACGGTTCATAGGGCGGGTAGGGCAGGCCGGCCTTCACGCCCAGATGGTTGAGCGAGGCTTTCATGACCGCTGCGAGCCCGAAGGGCATCCAGCGCGCGGGCCACACGGCCACCTGCCGCTGGATGCGCGCGGCCTCGTCGACATCGCCCCTCTGCAAGGCCTCGGTGATCTTGCGGATCAGCAGCGCGGCGGGCGGCGGCAGGGTGACGCCGGAGCCGCCCAGCAACAGGGTCGGCAGATACATCTGCATCGTGGTGAAGTAACGCGCGTGCCCGGCGGTTTCGATCTCGGCGATGAGCCGTGACACTCGCGCCAGATCGCGCGAGCTTTCCTTGACGAAGTCGATGCCGGGAAGCTGCGCCAGCTCGACCGTGGCGGGAACCGACAGATCGGTGCCCGGTCCGGCATTGAGATAGAGCATCATCGGCAGATCCGTCTCGGCCAGCACCGACTGGTAATAGCGCACCAGCTCCGACATCTTGGGCGGCCCGCCGGTCGGACGGTTGGGAGCAAGCAGCTGCACCGCCTGCGCCCCCTTGTCCGCGGCGTGATGCGCCAGCTCCACCGCCGTGCGGAAGGAGGGGTGCGACACCCCCACGACCACAGGGCGCCGCCCGTCGACAAACTCGATGGTCTTGTCGACCAGCTCCTTGCGCGCGGCATAGTCGAGATACTGGTATTCCTGCGCCTCGACGCCGGCGGCGATGATCATCGCCGCGCCGCAGGTCTCGACCGAATAGTCGATGATGCCCTTCAGCGCGTCGTAATCGACGCTCAGGTCTTCGGTGAAGGGGGTGAGCGGCGCCACGATCGAGCCGGGCAGCCGCAGGTCTGCGTTGAGGGACATGACTTATTCCGCGTTCAGTTGTTCTTTGGCGAACCCGGCGATGCGCTTGTAGCTCGCCGAAATCTCCGCCAGCTCCTCGTCCGAGATCAGATCCTGAATCCGGTCGAAGGGCTGGTTGCCCGAACGTTCATAGACCTCACGCAGGATCGCATCCGGCGGGTTCTTGCGGTTGGTGAGGACGACCTGCGCGGTCTTGGCGACGCGCTCCTTGTCGTAGAGCTGCAAGGCTTCCTCGGTCAGGCCCTTTTCGGACAGGCGTTGCGACAGGATCTTGCCGTCGAGGATCGACTGGCCGGCGCCGTTCGAGCCGCGCGGATACATCGGGTGCGCCGCGTCGCCCAGCAGGGTCGTGCGCCCGAAGGTCCATGTCTCGACCGGGTCGCGGTCGACCATCGGAAAGATCAGCGGGCGCGGCGTCTGGCGCAGCAGCTCGGGCACGTCGAGCCAGTCGAAATGCCAGTCCTTGAACGGCTCGAAGAAATCCTCCAGCTTGGCCGGCTTGTTCCAGTCCATGCTGTCGGGTTTGGGGCGTTCCTGGGTGACCACCCAGTTCATCAGCTGGTTGCCCTCATCGTCGATATTGTCGCGGATCGGGTAGACCATGATCTTGCCCACCGGCATCCAGCCGACGCGGATCGTATTGGCGCCGCTGAGGAAAGGCTTGAACGGCACGACGCCGCGCCAGATCGTCAGGCCGGAATAGACCGGTTCGCCCTCGTCGGGATAGAATTGCTTGCGGATCACCGAATGGATGCCGTCCGCCGCGACGCAGATCCGCGCCCGCACCGGATCGAGCAGGGTGCCATCGGGATCCTCGAAGGCCACGGTCACGCCGTCGCCGGTGTTCTCCACACCGACGCAGCGATGCCCGGTCACCACGGAATCGGGGCCCAGCCGGTCGATCACCGCGTTCAGCAGCACCTGCTGGAGATCGCCGCGATGGATCGAGTATTGCGGCCATTTGTATCCGGCATTCATCCCTGCCGGCTCGGTGTAGATATGCTGGCCGTATTTGTTGAAGTACGACGCATCCTTGGTCCGGATGCCGACCTTGTCGAGCTCGGGGATCAGCCCGAGGCTGTCGAGCTGTTTGACCGCGTGCGGCAGCAGATTGATCCCCGCGCCCACGGTGCCGATCTCGGGGATCGCTTCATACACCCGGCAACCGATCCCGCGTTGATGCAGGAAGAGAGCAAGCGCGAGACCTCCGATTCCTCCGCCGACAATTGCGACGTCCATGACGACTTCTTTGCTCATCTGCCAACGTTCCTCCTCTAAGCGCGTGGTGGGAGGAGGATCATCTATATTGCAAACCGCTGTAAAATATCTTCACGGTCAGTGTGCATATGATGTGCATATCGGATGGGCGGTCATCCTGCGCGGTTGCGGTGGCCCGTCCGCAGGCGCCTGAGCCTGGATGAAGAGGTGAACGCGCCTATTCCTGCCAGGATTCGCCGCTTTCGGGCTGACCCGGGGCCGCAAATCCCTGCCTGATCCTGTCGAGCAGTTGCTGCTGTGGGGCAGTGAACACGGCCTTCTTGTCGTAGATGAGAAACAGCGGCATGGCGATATCGACCTCGGGCGTGCGTACCAGCCGGATGCCTTGCTTTTCGGGCTCCGGCGGCAGCGCGCTCTGGAAAACGAAACCGGCGCCGATATCGGCACGAATGGCTTCCAGGATCGGTTGCGGGTGCCCGAAGGCCAGCACGCTGTTGGTCCGCACGACGCCCACGGCGCGCAGCGCCTCGTCGATCAGCTCGCGGGCCATCTGCCCTTTGGGCGGGGTGACCAGCGGCAGCGAGGCGAGCTCATGCATATGCGCCACGTCGCCCACCAGCGTGCTGTCGATGGCGGCGACCAGATAGAGCGGCTCCCGCCAGAGCAGCTCCATTTCCAGCCGCGAGGTGTCGCGGTTGGGGTCGATGAGCGTGATGCCGAAATCGCAATCCCCCGACAGCACCGCCTCCGTCGCGATATAGGGGCTCGACATGGAGACGGAGATCTTGCTCGACGGGTGATCTTGCTGGAAACCGATGACGATCTCGGAGAGCTTGTAGGTCCCGGCGACCATGGAGGCCGCGATCCGGGTCTTGCCGAGAACGCCCTTCTTGATGTCGGCGAGATCCAGAAACATCTCGGAGCTGCGCTGCATCACCTCGGTGGCCCAGAGATGCGTGCGTCTGCCGGCCTGGGTCAGCTCGATATTGCGCCCGGCCTTGCGCACCAGCCGCGCGCCGAGGCTCTCCTCCAGGCTGCGCAGATGGGCGGTGACGGCGGGCTGTGCGATGTTCAGATGCTCTGCCGCGCGGGTGACGCTGCTGTAGCGTGCGACGGTGCAAAAGACGTTGAGCTTGTGCAGCGTCAGGTTTCTGGAGCGCAGCAGATCCGACGAGAGCATCTCGAGCGGCGTGTCGGGAGCGTCGTCCGTCATATCCTGAACTCCTGTTTTGTACGGTGCCGTTCGTCCGTCAGCGGGTGTGAGTTTTTCGGATAATAGGCTGATATAAAAATATAAAAACCATCGTACTGCCTTGCGCGTCGCGCGCGAGCTCACGGCAAACCGATAACGCATCCGCTATGATTTGTCGATGATTAGATATTAGACACCACCTCTCGAGACGTAAGACAAGTGACATGATTTCAGCGCTGTCGTCTCGCGCGCGGCTGGATCCGGAACAGAGGCCGCAGGGGAGTGGCGGCCTGCGAAACAGACAGGGGAGGAGTGTGCATGACGGAATTCGGGTTCGGAAATGAGCCGCCCGCAGGAGGAAAGATCTGCGTTGTCGGCGCCGGGTTCATGGGGTGCGTGATCGCGACGCTCTATGCGCATCACGGCTATGAGGTCACGATCTGCGACAGCAATCCGGAGATGCTCGACAGTTACGCGCAGCGCGCCCGGCCCATCGCGGCGGGAATGATCGCGGACGCGGCAGAGGTCGAGGCGCTGCTGGACAAGGTCGTCCGGCAGCCGGTGCTGGCGGAGGCGGTGGAGGGCGCCTTCATGGTGCATGAGGCGGTGCAGGAAGCGCTCGACGTCAAACAGGCGCTCTTCGAAGAGCTCGACCGGCTGTGCCCGGAGAGCGTCGTACTGGCGACGAACACCTCGTCCTTCCCGATCTCCGACATCTCGAAGCGGCTGGTGCATAAGGAGCGGGTGATCGGCATCCACTATGTCACGCCCGGCCATATCGTGCCGGTGATCGAGCTGATCCACGGCCCGGCCACGCCGCCGGAGCTGATCGCATGGGCGCGCGCGATGGTGAAGAGCATCGACCATGTGGGCGTCGCCTGCCTGGAGCGCCCGGGCTTTCTGGTCAACAAGATCCAGTTCGCCATGCTGACCGAGATCTACCGTCTGATGGATGAGGGCCTCGCGACCCGCGAAGACATCGACGACGCCGTGCGGCTGAGCCTCGGGCCGCGGCTGGCGCTCTGGGGGCCGCTGCTGACCGAGGATCTCATCGTCTCCAAGAAGACGGCGCTCGCGGTCACGGACTCGATCTATCAGCAGACCGGCGACGAGAATTTCAAGGGCCGCAAGGTGCTGCGCGATCTGGTCGAGCAGGATCATCTGGGCGCGATCAACGGGCAGGGCTGGTACCGCTTCAGGGACACGCCCGAGGAGGTGGTCGAAACCCGCGACCGGCAATTGCGCGCGCTGCTCGACTGGCTGCAAAAGGCCGATCCCGTCGGCGAAATGCACGTTCGCTAGGCAGACAGCATGAACAGATGGACTGGAACAGGCGCGCCCGCCGAGTTGGGCGCGCAACGAGAGACGTGTGGGAGGATGACATGCGCGGGGTGACGTTTCCCGGTGACCGGCGGGTCGAGATCCTGAATTTCGACGACCCGGTGCCGGGGCCAGGCGAGGTGGTGATCGAGGTGAAGGCATCGGGTCTTTGCGGTAGCGACCTGCATGCCTACCGGGCGCCGTCGGACGACCGGGACTTCCGGGAGCTGGCGAAGGGCAAACCCTATGAGACCATGCGCGATGGCGGGCCGAAGATCGCCGGGCACGAGCCCTGTGGTGTCGTGGTCGCCATCGGTCCGGGTGTCGGCGAGCGGGTCGCCCGCATCGGCCAGCGGGTGATGATCCATCACTATTCCGGCTGCCATGTCTGCGATCAGTGCCGCACCGGCTGGCCGCAGATCTGCGAGGGCAGAGTGCCCGACATCTATGGCTGGACCGCCCATGGCGCGCATGCGCGCTACATGAAATGCGCCGCCCATACGCTGGTGACCCTGCCGGACGCGCTGTCTTTCGAGGCGGGGGCGGCCATTGCCTGCGGTTCGGGCACCTCCTATGCGGCGCTGCGCAAGATACAGCCCAATGCCAGCCACACGGTGGCGATCTTCGGTCAGGGGCCGGTGGGGCTCTCGGGCACGCAGTTCGCCGCCGCGATGGGCGCGCGGGTGATTGCGCTCGACGTCAATGAGGCACGTCTGGACATGGCCCGGCGCTTTGGCGCCGCCGAAACCATCAATCCGGCAGAGGTTGATGCGCCCGAGGCGATCCGCGAACTGACGCACGGCCGGGGCGCGCATTTCTCGCTCGAAACGTCCGGTGCACCGCAGGCGATCGGCGACGCGGTGAAATGCCTGCGTCTCTGGGGCACGGCAGTGTTTGTCGGCCTGGGCAAGCCGCCGGTGGTCGATTTCGCCTCGGACGTGATCTTTCGCCAGATCACCCTGGCGGGCTCGTTCACCTTTTCGACGAACATCATGGAGGAATGCGGGGTCTTTTCGGTGGATCGCGGCGTCGATGTCGCGGCGATCTTTTCCGACCGCTGGGCGCTCGACGATGCGGCAAAGGCCTATGAGCTGCTGGACAGGCAGGCCTCGGGAAAAGGCGTGATCGTCTTCTGACGGTGCGCGAGGGGCCGGCCTTGAAGACACAAACTGCCGCATCGCTTGGAGGAGGTCTTTGGAGGATCCGACGCGATGCGGCCCGGGAAAACCAACGGTGGAGGAGAGACCAATGAACAGATTTCTGCGCGGCCTTGCCGCATCCGTCGCCTTTGCGACCGTCGCGAGCGGCGCATTGGCCAAGGACCTGAAGATCCTGGCGAGCTGGGACGAGAGCTATGCGGCCGTCGGCGAGGTGCTGGAGCCCTTCATGGAGTATCTCGAGGCCGAGATCACGGAAGAGCTGGGCCTGTCGCGCTTCGGCCCCGAGACCATCCCGCCCTTCGAGCAGCTGAACCCCGTGGCGCAGGGCCTGTTCGATTTCCTCTATACGAATGGCGGCTATCACTACAACGATATCGCCGTGGGCATGGCGCTGGATGCGCTCAGCGGCAGCAGCGAGACACTGCACGAATCCGGCATGTGGGATTTTGCCGATCAGGAATATCAGAAACGCGGGCTGAAACTCATTGCGGTGTTCTACGACACCAACGGCTTTCACATGATCCTGAAGGAGCCGCTGACCGATGACGGGCTGACCGGGCGGCGTATTCGCGGCACCCCGCTGTATCATCCGGTGATCTCGGCGCTCGGTGGCTCGCCCGTGGTGCTGCCCGGCGGCGAGATCTATCCGGCGCTGGAGCGCGGCGTGGTCGATGGTGCCGCCTGGCCGGCGGTGGGCGCGGTGAACTACCGCTGGTTCGAGGTGGCGGGCTATTTCGTGCGCCCGACCTTCGGGCAGGTCAGCCACATGCTGCTGATGAACCTCGACACCTGGAACGCGCTTGGCGAAACGACACAGGCCGAGATCGCCGCGGCGGCGCGGAGCTATGAGACGGAAAGCTCGAAGATCTTCGACGGGCTTGCCTCCAAGGAAGTGGAGACGCTGATCGCCGAGGGCATGCAGCAGACAGATTTTCAGGACGATATCGCTGCCAATCTCAAGAGCGCCTGGTTCAACGGCGTCACCGACCTGGCAGCCACGATCAATCCCGACGCCATCGCGCGGATGCGGGACATCGCCGAGACCGCCGGCATCGGCGAATAACGCCGGTGCGGAGGGGGTGCCGCATATGGGGCGGCCCCATGCCGGAAGGAGAGAGGTCTTATGAATAGCAGTTTGAAACGATATCAGGTGTTCATCGGCAATGCCTGGCAGGACAGCGCCTCGCGGGAGGTGTTCCAAAGCTACAATCCCTTCACGGGTGAGCCTTGGTCGGAAATCCCGAAATGCGATGCGCGCGATGTGGATGCGGCGGTCGAGGCGGCGCATGACGCGCTTTATTCCGGCGAATGGGGGCGAATGGCCCCGACGCAGCGCGGCGCCCTGATGCGGAAACTCGGCGATCTGATCACGCGCGACGCCGAGAAGCTGGCCGCCGTCGAGGTTCGCGACAACGGCAAGCTGTTGGCCGAGGTGAATGGGCAGGTCCGCTATCTGCCGCAATGGCTGTATTTCTATGGTGGGCTTGCGGACAAGATCAACGGCGCGGTCGTGCCGATCGACAAGCCGGACATGTTCACCTACACGCTGCGCGAGCCGGTCGGCGTGGTCGCCGCCATCGTGCCGTGGAACTCGCCGCTTATGCTGATGATGTGGAAGCTGGCGCCGGCGCTGGCCGCGGGCTGCACCTTCGTGCTGAAACCGTCCGAGCACACCTCGGCCTCGGCGCTGGAATTCGCCGCGCTCATGCAGGAGGCGGGGTTCCCGCCTGGGGTCTTCAACGTCGTGACCGGTTTCGGCAAGGATGTCGGCGATCCGCTCACCGTGCATCCGAAAGTGGCCAAGATCGCCTTTACCGGCGGCGAAGCGGCGGGCCGGACGATCATGGAAAACGCGGCGCCGAGCTTCAAGCGGCTGACGCTGGAGCTGGGCGGGAAATCCGCGCAGATCGTCTTTCCGGATGCCGATCTTGACGCGGCGGTCTCGGGTGGCATCGCGGGGATCTTTGCGGCGACGGGTCAGACCTGCATCGCCGGTTCGCGGCTGCTGGTGCATGAGAGCATCTATGACGCCTATCTCGACCGCTTCGTTGCCTCGGCCAAGACCGCTCGCATGGGCGATCCGATGGAGATGGGCACCCAGGTCGGGCCGGTGACCACAAAGCCGCAATTCGAGCGCATCCTCTCTTATATCGAGATCGCCAAGGGCGAGGGCGCGCGCTGCGTGCTGGGTGGCAACGCGGCGGGGCGTCCGGAATGTGGCAGCGGCTGGTTCATCGAGCCCACGGTCTTTGCCGATGTGCGCAACGATATGCGCATCGCGCAGGAGGAGGTGTTCGGCCCGGTCGTATCGGTGATCCCGTTCCGCGAGGACGAAGAGGCCTATGCCATCGCCAACGACACCAGTTACGGGCTGGCCGCCGGTGTCTGGACCTTCAGCATCAAGCGCGCGACCGTGGCGCCGAAACGGCTGCGCGCGGGTACCGTCTGGGTCAATACCTATCGTACCGCGAGTTTCCTCATGCCCTTTGGCGGGGTGAAGGCCTCGGGCTTTGGGCGGGAGAACGGGATCGAGGCGATCAACCAGTATCTCGAAACCAAATCGGTCTGGCTGTCCTATGAGGCGGAGACGAAGAACCCCTTCGTCATGCGCTAGGCGTGGTCTGCGGATAAGATGCATAATCCAGAAATTATATATATCTGCAATATTTCTATTGGACGGCGCCGAGCCATTGACGGACATGATTGTCCTTGTCCGGCGGATCTCCCGGGCACGGGACGGGCGCGGTTTTCAGGGTTTGAGGAGACCTGCCAACGGCAGAAAACAACAATTTCCGGGCAGATTTCACATACATGTAAAGGCTGTCCGGAAGATCCCCGGAACGTTGACTTGGGGGCTCTGGGGGTAGACCTTTTGTCGCAGGGGCATGGGAACATGTCCCAAAACAGGGAGGAAAAAATGAAGACCTTTATGGATTTGTACAGGCATCCGTCCGGTCCGATATCGCCTGTCGGTGGTGCGCCGGGCCTTATGTGACGGCAGATATGATCCAAGGTCTTTTCCCATAATCATACCGAGGTTCCGGCTGGTCCCGACGATGTTCTGAAACGGGAAATCATGCGGTTCCGGATATGGATCGTCCCGTGACATATTCCGATCCGCCCCGCCGAAACACCGTCTGAATTCCGCCGCCGCGCGCGGCGTCACACCGGCATTCTCATGCCGCAACCGCGTCAGGCAGGACCGCGGCATGGCCCCTCTGTGCCCGCCGCCTGACGCACGAAGGAGATACTGAATGAAAGTACTGGTGACCGGAGGGCTGGGCGTCAACGGCGCGTTTGTCACGCGGGAGCTTGTGAGCCGCGGCCACGAGGTCGTCGTGGCCGACCGCCAGACCGACATGTCGCTGCTGGGGCCCGTCGCCGGCGAGGTCGCGCTGCGCAATGCCGACATCATGGACCGCGACGCGATGAGCGACCTGCTGGTGAGCCACCGGATCGAGGGGGTCATCCACATGGCCGCGCTGATCTCCGGCTTGCAGGAGGATCCGCTCAGGGGCTTTCTGGTCAACGGCCTCGGCGCGGTGCAGCTGATGGACGCGGCGCAGAAGGCGGGGGTGAAGCGCTTTGTCTACACCAGCTCGCGCGCGGTCTATGGCAATATCACCGGCGAACACGCCTATCCGACCTATACGCCGGTCGGCGAAGATCACCCGCTCGACGCGAACAGCGTCTATGACGCGACCAAGCTCGCGGGCGAGATGATGGGTCGGAACTTCGCCAAGCTCGGGCTGGAATTCGTCGCCCTGCGCTTTGCCACGATCTACGGCCCCGGCAAGCTGGTGCGGCACGGGCCCATGGGCATCCTGTCGCGGATTATCGAGAACGGCATGCTGGGCGTGCCGCTGGAGATCGCCCAGGGCGGCGAAGAGCGCGACGACATCATCTATGTCGGCGATGTGGGCCGTGCCTGCGTTGCGGCGCTGGAGCATGAAAAGCCCGGTTTTGATGCCTATAACATCTCGTCCGGGACCGGGGTCACGCTCGAGGAGTTTGCAGACGCCGCAAAGGCCCATGTGCCGAATATCGACTTCAAGATCGGCCCCGGTCTGGATTTCTTCAATGCCGGTGTCCGCTATGCCGGCGTGCTCGACAATTCCCGGGCGAAAACCGATCTGGGATTTGCGCCAAAATACGATCTGAATACCGGGATCGAGGCCTATATCGCGACCATGGATGAATTGGGGCTTTTGCCGACCGCGACGTGATTGCCGAAAGGCGGCCGGGCATTCGGTATTTTCCAAGGGAGGAGAAATAATGCAGCAGGTTCTGAGAGGGGTCTCTCTCAATCAGGAACAAATGGTATTGGCGATATCCGCCGTGCTTTTCGTTCTGTTTTCCGTCGCGCTCGAAAGCTTTTTTCAGGTCTCGAACCTTCTGTCGCTTTTGCAGAACGTGTCGATCCTCGGCATTCTCGCAATCGGCATGTCGGTGGTGATCATCGGGCGCGGCATCGACCTGACCATGGTGGCGGTCATGGTGTTTTCCGTGGGCTGGAGTTTTTCCATGTATCTGGACGGCATGGCCATCGGCCCGGCGCTGGCGCTCGGTCTGCTGCTGGCGCTGGCGATCGGTGCGGTCAACGGCATCCTGATCGCCTATGTCGAGATCCCGGCGATCTTTGCCACCCTCGCCATGGCCACCGCGATCTCGGGTCTGGGGCGTTTCGCGCTCGTCGATACCGACACGCTCTTCATCACCCAGGATCTGGGGCTGCTGGGGCAGATCGGGTCGGGCCGCCTCGGGGCGGTGGTGCCGATGCCGGTGGTGCTGTTCCTGGTGCTGGCATGCCTTGCCTATGTCGGGCTGCGCTTCACCCGCTACGGGGCCTTCGTCTACGCCATCGGCGACAACTACATGGCGGCGCGCAACAACGGCATCGCCAACCGCCCGATGACCGTGCTGATGTACACGGTGTCCGCCGCCATCGCCTTTGCGGCGGGGCTGATCATGACGACCACGGTGTCGACGGTGAACACCAAGCTCGCCAACTCGACCATGGTCTACGACATCATCCTCGTGGTGGTGATCGGCGGCATCGGGCTTTCGGGCGGCAAGGGCAGCATCCGCAACGTGCTCTCGGGCACGATCCTGATCGGGCTGCTGCTGAACGGCATGACGATCATGAACATCAGCTATTCGGTCCAGAGCATCATCAAGGCGGTCATTCTGCTGGCGGCGATCATCGTCGACTCGATGCTCAACCCGCGGACGAACAGACCTCTCAGCAAGGGGACATCTGACGCCGCCATCTCAAACATATTCCAAGTCTCAAGGGAGGAGAAATCATGGAATTCGGAAAGCTCAAGACGTCATTCGCCCTCGCCGCGCTGCTCTGCGGTGTCGCCGGGCTGCAAAGCCCCGCGGTCGCCGAAAGGCCGGATGACGGGCTCTACGATCTCTACGAGGCGGCCTTCGAGGGCAAGCGCGTCGCCTTCGTGCCGATCTCTGCCGGCTACGACTTGACGCAGGGTTGGATTGCCGCGCTCGAACGCGATGCCGAGCGGCTGGGATACGAGCTTCAGATCCGCGATCCCAACTGGAACATCGACGCCGGCGCGCAGGCGCTCGAGCAGTTCATCGCCGAAGAGCCGGATATCCTGATCTTCCAGAACAACGACATGCACGCCTATACCAAGCTGGTGCAGCGGGCGATGCGCGCCGGCATCAATGTGATCCAGATGAACCTCAAGACGCCGGTCAATTCCGACGCCTTCATCGGCGGCGACTGGTACAAGGTCGGCGCCGATGTCGCCAAGGAGGGCGCACGCATGTGCGGCGAGGACACCTCGGGCAAGGTCGCGGTGCTTCAGGGGCCGGTGACCAGCCCGCCCAGCCTGCTCGGCGTCGCGGGGATCGAGGACACTCTGAAGGATTATCCCAACATCACCATCGTCGCCAATCAGGCCGCCGACTGGGATGCCTCCAAGGCGCACTCCATCGCCTCGACGATCATCAAGCAGCATGGCGATCTCTGCGCCTTCATCGGGCTCTGGGACAACCAGGATATCGGCGCGGCGGCGGCGGTGCGCGAGGCCGGGCTTCAGGGCAAGGTCAAGGTGGTGACCGAGGGCGGCGGCAACCAGAAATCCGGCTGCGACAATATCAGCAACGGCATGTTCGCCTCGTACGTGAAGGTCGACACGCGCGATCAGGCCAAGCAGCTCGCCTCTGTCGTCGAGACGCTGCTGCAAACCAATCCCGAGCCTGGCTCTGCGCCTTTCGGGCTTTATACCGCCAACACGCTGCTCACCCCGGAAACGGTGACGGCGTCGTCCTGCTGGACGGTCGAGCAGATCCAGGCCGGCAACTGATCTCCCCACCAGCCGGCTGCGGCCCTCACGCGGCAGCCGGGTCCCGAACATTCTGGAGCATCGAATGAGTGCAAGCGAAGCTTTCATGCGCTGGCGGTATCGCCTCATCCCCGATCATGTGGTGGGCGAGATCCTGTCGAAGAACTGGATCGACAACGCCATTCCCATCCTCTTTCTCGGCGTTGCCGTCGCGATCTTTTCGACCATCCTGCCGGGGGTCATGACCACCGGCAGCCTCGCCATCCTTGCGCGGGTTCTGGGTGAATACCTGTTCATCGCCATGGGCATGACGCTGGTACTGAAGGCCGGCGGCATCGACCTCAGCGTCGGGTCCAACTTCGCCCTGTGCAATTTCGGCGCGCTCTATCTGGTCAACGCGCTCGGCCTGCCGCTGATCGTCGTCATTCCCGCGGTGCTGTTTCTGGGCGGTCTCGTGGGCGCGGTGAACGGCTTCCTCGTCGGTTACCTGCGGCTGCGCGCCTTCCTGACCACGCTGGTGACGCTGATCCTCGTGCGCGCCATCGTCGAGCTGCTCTCGCTCAAATACAGTGTTGCCGCCTCCTATTCCGAGACGCTGGTGCCGCAATGGGATTTCCTCGGCGCCGCCGACATTCTCGGCGTGCCCTTCAGCCTCATCGTGGCGGGCATCGTGGCGGTCGCCACCCATATCCTGATGACGCGCATGCGCTTTGGCTGGCATCTGAGCGCGGTCGGCGGCTCGCGCCGCTCGGCCTTCAACATTGGCCTGCCGGTGAAGCGGATCGTGGCGCAGACCTATATCTTCAGCGGCGTCTTCACCGCCGCCGGTGCGCTGTTCTATGCCTCGCGCCTCGGCAGCACCAGCGGCACCGTCGGGGTCGGGCTGGAGATCATCATCCTGACGGCGGCGGTTCTGGGCGGCAACAGCCTTGGCGGCGGGCGCGGCTCCGTGGCCAAGACGGTGATCGGCACGATGATCGTGGTTCTGGTGTCGAACGCGCTGATCCGCATGGGGCTGCGCACCGGCGCGAGCGAACTGGTGCTGGGCACCATCATGCTGGGCGCCGTGGCCATCGACGTGAAATGGATGAAGAACCGCCTCAAGGTGCTGAACAAGGCCTATGTCTCGCCCACCTTCCTGTCGCTGCCGCCGAACCCGGAGACGCGCGAGGGCTCGGGCTCGGTCTATGAGGTCAACAACAAGCTGGGCGATGTCGGCGTGATCGGCAAGGGCGAGCTCGACGGACCGGAGGACGTGATCCTCGATGAGGACGACAACCTCTATTGCGGCAGCCGTCACGGCGATGTCGTGCGGTTCTTCGCGCCCGATTACACGCGGCACGAGGTCTATGCCCATATCGGCGGGCACCCGCTGGGCATGGCGTTCAACAGCGATCAGGAGCTGGTGGTCTGCGTCGGCGGCATGGGGCTCTACAAGATCACCCGCGACCGCGAGGTGGTGAAGCTCTCGGATGAGACCAACCGCTCGCTGCTCTCGGTGATCGACGATTCCCGCATGCGGATCGCCGACGATCTCGATATCGCGCCGGACGGGCGGATCTACTTCTCCGAGGCGACCATCCGCTACAACACAAGCGAATGGATGCTGGATGCCATCGAGGCGCGGGGCAACGGGCGGCTCATCTGCTACGATCCGCGCGACGGATCCTCGCGCACGGTGCTGTCGAACCTCAAGTTCCCGAACGGCATCTGCATGACCGATGACGGCGAGTCCTTCCTCTTCGCCCAGACCTGGGATTGCAGCATCACCCGCTACTGGTACGACGGGCCGAAGAAGGGCAGGCGGGAAAAGATCATCCCCGATCTGCCGGGCTATCCCGACAACATCAACCGCGCCTCGGACGGCCATTTCTGGTGCGGTCTGGTGGGGATGCGTTCGCCCACCTTCGATCTCGCGCTGCGCATGCCGCAATACCGCAAGCGCATGGTCTACCGCGTCGCCGCCGACGAATGGATGTATCCGAACATGAATTTCGGCTGCCTCATCAAGTTCGATATCGACGGCAACATCCTTGAGGTGCTCTGGGACCGCGAAGGCGCGAAACACCCCTCGCTGACGTCGATCCGCGAGCACAAGGGCAAGCTCTATCTCGGCGGTTTGTTCAACGACCGGATCGGTGTCTACGACATCCCGGGCGCCGACCCGACCTGGACCGGGATCAAGCATTACTGGGGAGGGAAGAAAGATGGGTAATATAGTCTCCCGCTATTTCGACCGTCTGCGCGGCAGCGGCGAGGCGGCGATCACCCTGCCGCCGATGGACGGCGCGCTGCGTCCCAACAACCGCATCGAAGAGGCCGCGCTCGTGGCCACTGTCGAGGCGCCGGACAATCTCGTGTCGCACGAGGGCAGGGTGCTGTTTTCCAGCGGTGCGGGGCTCCGTGCGCTGGGGCCGGACGGGCAGATCGAGGATCTGGCAGCGGCCTCCAGCCCGATCAGCTTTCTTGCCAGCCATGTCTCCGGCGCGCTGGCCATGGGGCTCGAAGAGGGGCGCATCGACATCAAGGGCGGCGCGCATAACGGCAAGTCCTTTACCGCGCTGGGTCAGACGCAGATCATGGCGCCGAGTGCCGCGGTCTTCGCCGATGCCGATACGCTGCTGATCTGTCTGGCCAGCCAACGCAACGTGCTCGCCAACTGGAAACACGACCTGATGACCTTCGGCACCAGCGGCTCGGTCTGGTCGCTCGATCTGGGCAGCGGCGAGGCGCGCTGTCTGGCGAAGGGTCTGGCCTTTCCAAGCGGTATCGTGCTCGGCGCGGGGGACGCGCTTTTCGTCTCCGAAAGCTGGCGGCACCGGGTGCTGCGGCTGACGCCGGACGGCAAGTCCACCCCGGTGCTCGACGAGCTGCCGGGCTATCCGTCGCGGCTCGTCGCCGGGCCGGGCAATGAGACCTGGATGTGCGTCTTTGCCCCGCGCACCCAGCTCATCGAGTTCGTGCTGCGCGAGAAGGAGTATCGCGAACGGATGATCGCCGAGATCGAACCGGAGTACTGGATCGCGCCCTCGCTGCATTACCCCAGCTCGTATCTGGAGCCGATGCAGGGCGGTGGGCTCAAGCAGCTGGGCGAGCTCAAGCCCTGGGCGCCGTCGCGCTCCATCGGGCTGGTGGTGCGGCTCGACGCCGAGGCGCAGCCGGTGGAAAGCCTGCATTCGCGCGCCGATGGCCGCCGCCACGGCGTCACAAGCTGCCTGGCCGACGAGGCGGGGCTGCTGATCGCATCGAAGGGCGGAAACGCCATCCTGAGGGCAGAGCAATGAGCGTAGTGACGATGGACCGCCAGCCGTTGGTGGAGATGCAGGGCGCGACCAAGGAATACCGTGGCGTCCCGGCCATCCGGAATGTCGATTTCCAACTGGCCGCCGGCGAGGTGCATGCGCTCTTGGGCGAGAACGGCGCCGGCAAGTCGACCCTGACCAAGATCATGGCCGGGGTGACCGAACTGACCTCGGGCACGATGCTGCTGGACGGCAAGCCGGTGTCTTTCGCGACGCCGGGCGAGGCGCTGGAGAACGGCATCGCCATGGTGTTCCAGGAGACCAGCCTGGTGCCCTCGATGACCGTGGCGCAGAACCTCTATCTGGGCGAGGAAAAGCTCTTCAACCGGCTGCGCGGCATCTATATCGCGGCGCAGCAGTTCATGCAGTCGCTCAATTTCGACGTCGACCCCTGGGCCGATGTCGCCACGCTCGGCGCTGCCAAGAAGCAGATGGTCGAGATCGCGCGCGCCGTCCGGCAGAAGGCGCGGGTGATCATCTTCGACGAGCCCACGGCGACGCTCACCCCGGAAGAGAAGCGGCATTTCTTCAACCTTGTGCAGCAGCTCAAAAACCGTGGTGTCGCGGTGATCTTCATCAGCCACGCGCTGGAGGAGGCGCTGGCTATCGGCGACAGCATCTCGATCCTGCGCGACGGCGAACTGGTGGCAAGCGGCCCGGTCGGCGATTACGACCGCAACTCCATCGTGCAGGCCATGGTCGGGCGCACGCTCTCGGAAGAGCTTTACCATTCCCATGGCGAGGACGTGACGCGGCGGCCCGGAAAGAAGGTGCTCTCGGTGCAGAACCTGTCCATGTCGAAGGTGGTGAAGAACAACTCCTTCTCGGTCTATGGCGGGCAGATCACCGGTATCTTCGGCCTCATCGGTTCCGGCCGGACGGAGGCCGCCAAGGTGATCTCGGGCATCTACAAGCGCGATTTCTTTCATGGTGGCGAGGTGCGGCTGAACGGCAAGCCGGTGCGCTACCGCACGCCGCGCCGGGCGGTGAAGGACGGCATCGTCTACGTGACCGAGGACCGCAAGATCGAGGGCTTTTTCGAAAGCATGTCGATTGCCGACAACATCCACCGCGCGGCACAGGCGGCGAATGTCAGCTCGGGCGTCTTTGTGAACTATGCCGAAGTGAAGGAGATGGCGCGCGAGTGGAGCCGCAAGCTCAACATCAAGGCGATCAACTCCAAC